>CAIYYO010000240.1 GCA_903930485.1 Methanobacteriota archaeon | reverse complement strand
GACGTGAGGGAACAGCTTCATATGGCTGAAATACTCCTTCCAGTAAATCTCCTCCAGCTCGAGGATCAAACCCGGATCTGTCCGCTTCTCGATGTTCTCGACGAGTTTTTTGAAGTAGAGAGTCCTGGAATGTTCCGAGCCTGTCCCGGTAAGGTCGATCTTCACCGAATGCCTGGCGGCTTCGAACAATTTCGGAATCTCCTTTATCGGCAGTCCGAACCTGTCGGAGAGCCTTTTGTAGACGACCGTCAAGGCGGCGTTGTTGCATACCTCATAGTCGTACAAGGTATGGTCCAGGTCGAGAAGCACTCCTTTGGTCTTTGGCATTTTTGATTTATCGTTCATGCTAAAAATTTAATTTATCCCCCTCTTTCATTCCGAGAGAGTCCGCGGTTCCCGCATTCACTTCAAGCACGTATAGCGCGTTCTTCCCGGGGTTTATTTGCTGGCACGGGTCCTTGATGCAGGGTTGAGCGTTCTTGGTTATGTATACTATGTACTTGTTCTGATTCATCCAGATCATGTCCAGAGGGATCTTAGTGTTCTTCATCCAGAACGGGTAATCTCCTTCGGATTCGAAGACGAAGAGCATCCCATTGCCTTGGTCGAGGTGTTCCCTGAACATGAGGCCCCTCTCTCTTTGTTCCTGGTTTGAGGCGATCTCGACAGCAAAACATTCGCTTTTAAAGCAGACGTTTCCCTGTTTAGGCAGGAAGTAATCTGCGGCGAATACGGCGAAAAAAGCCAGTAAAAGGATCACTGCAGCAATGTAAACCTTTTTCATCGTCTTTTCACCTCAGGGAGTGTAATTAATAAAGTATCCGGCTTATTTATTAAAAAGACGATGAAGGGACGTAAGGCATTATTGGCGGTGCTGGCCTTGGCGGCGATTTTGGCTTTGTTGTATACCAACATGTCATACTTCAATGGGCAGCCGGCGACTGGAAAGGTGGTGGGAAGGATCACCTACGGCCTTGTTTCTCCCGGCCCGTGCAGTGAGGGGACGGATTGCTCGGATAAAGCGTACAATGGGACGGTGTTTGTCTGGGATACGGGTTCCGGAGCCAAGGCACTGGAATTTCGCACCGATGGCAACGGGCTCTTTGACGTGAATCTCAAACAGGGAAAGTACTTTTTCGAGGTCTCGACAAAATTCGCCACGACATGCGGAAAGATCGTCCAAGTGGAAGGCGGTACGATGGTCAACGAAACGTTCTCCTGCGACATCGGCATAAGATAATCACTTGAGTATCCTTCCAGTCTCCAGATACCACAAGTACAGATCCAGTTCTGCAAGGCACAAGCTGGTCCTTTCAGCTAGGCATTTGAGTATCTCTTCAATCTCCAGATATTTCTTTTTAGTAACTGTTTTCGGTCGCTCTATGACTCCGCGTTCTGCAAGCAAGTCGACGATGTGGAAGTCTATAATGGCATAATCCTTGTACCCGATGTTGCGAAGGAAATGGCTTGCCTCTTTATAACCTAAGCCTTTCACGTTCTTTGCCAGGAATTCCCGAGGGTCGCCGGCGCTGTGAGCTGATATCAATCCCGTCAGTATGTCTTTGTGTTTCCTCGCTTCGACGAGGTAAGACGACCTGTTATGAAATCTGTAACCGAGATTTTTTAGCCTCGCGCCAAGCTCTTTTTCCGGCAAAGTTATGAAGCCTCTGCCTATCTCTTTCTGGATCCTCATGCACTTGTCGGCCGCGCAGTTCGCGGTCGTGATGCAGAAGCAAAGCTCCAGGAAAAGCTCCTCGCCAGATCCGTGCCCCAGTTCGGCGAATTCTTTTATCCTGGTATCGACGAGCCTTCCCACATCGCTTTTTTTGAGCGACTCGATCTCCTCGACAAGCCCTTCAACACCTTTTATTTTTTTATTTTTTCGATCCATCTGATGAAAAATCTTTTTGTCTTTTAGGCAGTGCCTTCCAGAAATTAACTAGGAATATTTTTTTGAAATATTTTTCGGATCAACGCAGCCAACCACCTCGGGGCGCAGGGTGCCGTTTAATAAACGTCCCTGCGCCCTTCGAAAAACAGAGGGGAAATATTTTTTTACTTAAGTCTTTCTTCCGACAACTTAATGTGGTCTGTCTCTACCTCGATCAGTGCCGTGAATATTTGTTTGACCCTGGGATTGGAAGCATCGGTCGCAGCCGTCCTGTAGAAGTCTATCGCTCTCGCTTCTCTCCTGTGGGATTCCTCTAGGTTTTCCTTGTTCCTTGCGTTGCATTCCTCTTTTTTCTGCGGAAGCGTTTGCAGTTTCAATATCTTCCTCCAGATGGATGCATGCTCTGCCTCCACCTTTCCGAGGGCTTTGAAGAGCGGCTTTCCTTCCGGGTCGTCGGTCTTGTCGGCGGCGCAGAAATAGAACGCCGCATTCGATATCTCGACCTCGAGCGTGTGCTCGGAATTCGCCCTGTCTTTCTCGTTCAACTGGACGTTGAAGTCTACATTGAGGCCTCGGGCCTCAAAGATATATTTTCTGTGTGCGCCGCAGAAAGGGCAGTTCGCCGGCGGCTCGTCTCCCACGTAGGGGTCGCCGCATATCTGGCATCTCCATAGCTTTACCATTTTTTTACCTCTTGATCGAATGCAAATTAAAGGCCTTCAGACACCTTCCCTGTCATATCCTTTATCGTCTTGTCCAGCTCTGAAGGAAGGTGGAGGATCGCGGTGTCCAGG
>CAIYYO010000239.1 GCA_903930485.1 Methanobacteriota archaeon | reverse complement strand
GGGATCACGTATTTGCCGAGCCACTTGTGGGACTTCATGAGGAACAGCCGTCCGTCGGTACCGAATATGAGCGCCCCCACGGTCGGCTCGGGAAATATCTGGTCAGGCATATTTGGGTTATAATTAATTAAGGAAAAAGAAACAAGATGATACCTTTATTTTATCGGAAACAAAACATAAAACACGCCCTTTAGGGAGATTTATCCCCTGAAAAGGCCTCCGGATTAAACAGTGCCTGAGCATAGCGTTTTCTATCCAAAAACGACACCTTTTTAAAGGAGTGACATCATAATATAATCATAAAATAATGGTTTTGCCGTAAGATGACAAGAAAACCCGCGACGATCACCGTAGAAGGGTTTGAGATGCTCGAAAAGACCGCGAACCTGCCCAAGAAAGGCTCAAGCTGCGTCATATATCTGCCGCCGGAATGGAAAGACAAAAAGATAATGGTCATAAGGATAGAATAGAATTTAAACGAAAATGGAAAAAAGAAGGACTACTCCATCAAGGATTCATAAAAACAAGAAATCTTCCAAGATAGATGTCACAAACGTTCTCTCAAAGACGAATATATTCATCCTCGTGCTGCTGCTAACGGCGATAATCGCCTGCCCTGCAGCCCTGATAATCGATAACGGCAAAGATTCCCCGGGCGCAGACTACGCCCCGGACACGGCATCGGTCCATGCAGGCGGAGTCGTTGCCTCCGTGGTAGACAAGAGCCCGGCCTCGTCGGATGAGTACGTGCCCACCACTGTTGAAACGACTACTACGACGTCGACGACCGCTCCGACAACCACGACTACAACGACTACTTCAACAACGACGACTTCCACCTCTACGTCGACCACAACGTCTACAACGACGACCACGACAACAACTACCGTACCCTGCGGGGAAAGCAGACAACCCGTATGCGCAGACAAGAGCGCGGGCGGCAACGGCTGCGACAAAGGCAACGTCGTAGGAAAAGACGGCCTCTGCCACATACCATGCGTCGCCAGCGTCCCGAGCGGCAAGGATGACGGCTGCGGTGCATTCGCCCTGTCCTTCTGCACGTCTGGGCTCGGATACGCGGACTAGAAAGGACGGTTCAGAAACTGCCCGGAAACAGACAAAATAGAAGAAAACAACGCCATGTATTCTTTATAGAGGCACTTCGAGCACCCGCCGTTCTTTAGAAGGAAATACATCGTCAAGACGGCGAAGATCATCGAAAAAACCACGAAGAAACGCTCAAGCCACAGCCTTACTCTAACCATATTACTATTTATTCCCTCATGTCATATTAATAACAGGATGCTAGAACCTGACGAGTCCGAGGTCTCTTCCTGGAGCAGAGACGTAGCGAAAATCGCAGGCATCGACGTACTGATTGTAAAGGAAGAACGCCGCAAGACGCTTATCAGATTCCTGACCGAGGAGGTCGCCGTGTTCTTCGTATTGTTGAGCC
This sequence comes from Methanobacteriota archaeon, assembly GCA_903930485.1. Lineage (GTDB taxonomy): Archaea > Altiarchaeota > Altiarchaeia > IMC4 > QMZM01 > CAIYYO01. The sequence continues at coordinate 1,671 of CAIYYO010000239.1, read as the reverse complement.
TTACACTCGCAGCTTCAGCGACTTACTTCTTCATGTATTCGCCGGTCGCTGATTTGAAACCTACGACCACGTCTTCCACAAGCACGTCGACGACAACGAGTACGACCACTTCCTCGACTACAACATCCACAACGACTACAACAACGTCTACGACTACATCTACTACTACCACATCCACGACCACGTCGACCTTTTCAACTACCACGACCACGATAGAATGCGGGGGCATAGGCGAGTGGCCCTGCGAGACTGCAAACGGACCATTGTGCTTCGCCGGCACGTATGAGGGGAAAGACGGGAAGTGCGCGAAGGAAGACAAACTGGCAAGCGTGCCAAGCGGACTAGGTGACGGAACCTGCGGCTCTTTCGCCCTGGACATGTAGAAGGAAGCCTTACTCGTTCTCACAATTGATTTAGCAGGGTGCCTATTTTTTTATTCTGAACGCATTAATTGATATCACAAACAGATGAAACTTATGACAGGCAAGAAAGACAAAACATTGATATTCGCATGCAACGGCGTCGCACCCATCGGCCAGATGACGAACCAGGTCGCTTTCGAACTAGAGGAAAGAGGCCTCGGAAAAGTCTCATGCCTTTCAGGAATAGGCGCGGGAATAGAAGCCAAGAAAGCAATAGCCGGGGACGCGGACAAAAGGATCGCCATCGACGGCTGCAACCTTAAATGCGTCCAGAGGATCCTTGAAAACGCGGGCCTAGCATGCGATCTTGACGTCGTCCTTTTGGATGCAGGCATGAAGCCGTCCGGCAGGAAGCCGACAAAACAGGAAATAGACGGATTCGCAGAATACGTGATCGAAAAGCTGGGGAAATAACCGGCTCACTCATTCCCCGAACTTTATAACGAACGTTTCTACATCATCCGAGGCCGTCACCTGCAGATTGGCTATCTTGCCGGTCCCGGAAATGTCCTGCCTGACGGATTCTATCTTCTCCAGATATTCCGGCCCGCACGTTATTTCCACGTATGCGAGGTCGCTTCCAAGGGATACGCCCTTGTCGGACTTGTATTTCCTCACCTGACCGACCACATCTTTCAGGATCTCGCCAATCGCCTCGGCCTCCTTATCTAATAGGTTCGGGTCGGCTTCCGGCCATCTTCCGGTAAGAGAGCAGTCTTCTTTTAGCAGGTTCTCCCGTAGCTCGTCGCAGATGAACGGCGTGAACGGCGCAAGAAGCTTCACAATGGTCTCCATAATCGCATGCATCGCGTACTGCGCCGATCTTCTAGCGTCCGCGCCGTATATTTCCGGCTTGTAGAGCCGATGCTTTACGATTTCAAGATAGTTGTCCGCGAGGTCCCGCCACACATAGGACCTCAGGTCCGTTAGCGGCGCATTGAACATGTACTGGTCGAGGCTGAGGGTTGAATTTTCGATTAGGACTTGGAGCCTTGAGAGCATCCATTTATCCGCGACGTTTAGCTGCTCCGGCGGTTTTCCGTCGTAATCGACTAGGTGCATTTCCATGAACCTCGCGATGTTCCAAAGCTTGGTTAGGAATTTCTGCGAATGCTCGCACTCCTCCCAGCTGAAGGGATAGTCGTCTCCGAGCGTTCCGCCGGCAGCCCACTGCCGTATCGTGTCTGCGGAATACTTCTTCATCGGCTCTTCAGGCTCTATCACGTTGCCGAGGGATTTCGACATCTTC
>CAIYYO010000238.1 GCA_903930485.1 Methanobacteriota archaeon | reverse complement strand
GCGCGTTCTCCGAGTCTTTCGGATCCTTAAACTTTTTGGCCTTCTTGAGCGACTGGCAACTGAAAAAGCACGCGTCGGCTGTTCCCTTGCGATAGATAAGAGGCATGAAGCCGCAGTTGGCAAATTCCAGTTCTCGGTAATCCGGGATTGCCATCTCAATAGGAATCTTCAACTCCTCTTCGCCTCGCATGTTAAACGTGTGTACGGGAAGCCCACTTACCAGGCCGCCGCCCTTCGGGCCCCGCAAATACTGGCACCATCCGGTCTGGGCAAAAGAGCGCACCATGTTCTGGGCAAAGAGCATAGCGGCGCTGCCCCAGACATAGTCCTCGTCCTTGTCGCCCCGGATCTTCTCTTCGAATGTGATCTCGCGGCATGGATTCGTTACCGGATCGTAGGGAAGTCTGGTGATATAACTGGGTAAGGTGAGCCCGATATACGCCGAATGCTCGGAGTCGCGCAGTTTGTTCCAGGCCCCATACTTCGGGTGATTCATAAGGCCCTCAAGATCTTTGATAGCGGATAATTCTTCAATAGAGTCGCATCCGAAAAACTTCGGGGAAACCGAACTGATAAAGGGTGCATGACTGGCGGCCGCGACTTTCCCCATGGTCGTCAGCCAAAACAGGTCGTCAGGCGTGTGCTCGAAGTCGTACAGGCCTACCATACTACCGAAGGGTTTACCGCCATACTGATCGTATTCATGGATATAGACCTTTTTGAAAAGCGCGCTGCCGGTAATGTCCACGGCATTGGCTTCAAAATCCTCGAAAAGTTCATCCTTGGTCACATCAAGAATGTCGATCATGATGTCGGCCTTAAAGTTTGTATTTAAGATAAGGTCGTTCAGCGATCGCCAGGACGACTCTATCGCTTTGAATTTTTCATGATGGATGATCTCGTTAATCTGATCATTGACCGCCCGGTCAATGCGTGCAGTCAGTTCCTGGATGCTGCCTTTGTCCAGACGCTTTGAGGATTTATCGACGTTCAGCAGCAGGGCGGCCATGCCTGAAAGAAAGCGGTCTTCTTCGCTGACATCTTCCTTTACGACCTGCAGGTTGTCCTGAATCATCGGGGTTGCTTCTTTTACCTCGGTGCTCAGACGCATACTGGAAAGAAAGCGTTTGAGATCGAGCTCTTCCGTTTTTTCTGCGGTTTTTTCCGCTTGTTTTGTTTTGTCGGTCATGGATTTTCCCCCTCCTTTTCTCTTACTTCCCGCTTAAAGGAAGCTTCATGCTTTCATACCCCTTCAACTGTTCCAGCATCTTGGCCAATGCTTCCTCGTTGCCCATTAATTCGTTGAGCAGCTTGCGGAACTCCTTCCTGTTATCCACGTTGGAGATAACCTCCTCCAGAAGCTTTTTCATCTGGAGCAATCCTTTGAGCTTGGGCACGTACTTTGCCACGTGGTCGGGAGAAAACGCCTTCATACTGTCGATCGGAATGTTCACGTTCATATCTTCGGCGGCCTCCGGGTCAATCTTGTTTGATACGGCAAACTGCAAGGACATGCCCATGTCCTTCATGACCGAATCTGTGTTTTTACCGTCCAGGTTACG
>CAIYYO010000237.1 GCA_903930485.1 Methanobacteriota archaeon | reverse complement strand
TCCCTGAAAGGACTTTCACAGGGGACATCCTGATAGACGATGGCAGGATAGAAAAGATCGGAAAAAATCTCTCTGCTGAAAAGGTCCTGGACGTTAAAGGAAAATACGTCCTCCCTGGGCTCATAGACGCTCACGTCCACTTCCGCGAGCCCGGCGGGGGCAATAAAGAGGACTGGCTTACAGGCTCTTCTGCTGCGGCTGCCGGGGGCGTCACATGCGTTCTGGAGATGCCCAACACACAGCCTCCAACCGTAACAAAAGAACTCCTGGATGAAAAGAGGAAATTTGCACGCAGGTCTATTGTTGATTATGGCTTCCACTTCGGAGCGTCTACCGGCAATATCGACGAATTGCGCAAGGTCGATCGCATAGCATCCGTCAAATTCTATATGGGCTCGACGACGGGAAGCTTGCTTGTGGAAAGCGACGCTGTCCTATTTGAGCAGCTTACAGTGCTTGCGCAAAGAGACATTCCTGCAACAGTCCACGCCGAGAGCGAGAGGATGATATCATACTTGACAAAGAAGCTGCGATCCGAGCTCAGGGATGATGCCGAGGCGTATTCCGAGGCCAGGCCTAACATGTCCGCGGCTGAAGCCGCGAACAAGATAATCTCTCTTTCAAAGCTTGCCAAAAACCGGGTGCATCTCTGCCACGTAAGCACGAAAGAAGAAGTGAGCTTGATCGAGATATACAAGGAGAACATGCCCCTGACAGCGGAGGCTGCCCCCCATCATTTATTCCTCACGCGTGAGGACTACAAAAAACTAGGGACCCTAGCAAAGACCAATCCCCCAATGCGCTCAAAGGAAGACCGTGCGGCTCTCTGGAAAGCGATCCATGAAGGCACAATAGATATAATAGCAACAGACCATGCTCCGCACTTGCTTGAATCCAAGAATCAGGGAATATGGGATGCTCCATCAGGCGTCCCCGGGCTGGAAACCATGCTTCCACTGCTCTTAAACGAGGTGAACAAAGGCAGCATAAATATGCGGCAGCTTGCTCATCTGACTGCAGAAAACCCTGCGAGGATATTTTCGATAAAGAACAAAGGATGCATAAAGGTAGGTTACGATGCCGACCTCGTGATAGCGGATATGGCCCGGACAAGAAAAGTGGATAACTCAAAGTTATTCACAAAATGCGGCTGGAGCCCGTTTGCAGGAAGGGAACTGAAAGGTTGGCCTGTGACGACGATGGTTCGCGGGAAAATTGTTTTTGACGAAGGTATCATACATAAAAACAGAGGCGTTGAGGTGCTATATGACAGATTTTCTTGAAAAATACCGGAAGATACGTGATGAAAAGAAGAGCGTGTTATGCATAGGCCTCGATCCGTCTCCCTCGGAGGTTCGCGAGGAAGAGATCCTGCAATACTGCCTGGAGCTTGTAGAAAAGACGTCGGAATATGCTGCGGCGTTCAAACCCAACAGCCAGTACGTGCTATTCAACCTGCGCGTCCGCGAACTGCGCGAGCTTACAAGAGAGATACGAAGCCACGGCTGCATATCCATACTGGATCACAAATTGTCTGACATCGGCTCATCCAACGACGCTGCAATACACTATATCCACGCTTCCGGATT
>CAIYYO010000236.1 GCA_903930485.1 Methanobacteriota archaeon | reverse complement strand
CAACAGGAGGATGGGCAAGGCGCACCCATGTGCCCTTCGGGGTCGCGCCGGTAACGATAGCATTGAACTCTTCTCCGATTCTTGATTCGAGCAGAATTGCTGCTGCCGATTTGAATACCTGCCGTTCCACCTTTCTTGCGGCATTCTCTTTCTCCGTGCAGTCTATGGCTATGGCTTGAAGTTCATCACTGCTGTATGGCACAGGCGTACCTCCTACGGCCGCCTTCAATAGACGCTGCATTACGAGATCCACATAACGGCGATTGGGGGCAGTGGAATGAGTGTAAGCGCCGGTAGCGAGACCAAAGTGTCCAGGGGCGTCAGTGTCCCCCGGAAGTACCGCAATATATTCACCGAGTCCTATGAGTTTGATGATGGAGAGGGAGAGGTCGGGAAACCTCTGCGGATCGGCTCCTTTTTGCTTCACAAGGAACTCTTCCAGCGCTCTCGAATCCGGCTCTTGCGGAAGCTCAAACCCGTGTTCCCCTGCGATCTCGACGATCCTTTCCCACCTCTTCGGAGTGCGGACCGCGCGCCTGAGAGAAGGGAATTTCCCTGACAATAGATACCGGGCAGCCACGACGTTTGCAGCTATCATGAATTCTTCAATAATAGCTCTGGTGCGGTTTTTTTTCTCGACTTCTAGGTCGCGGATCTCGTCGCCGTGAAATACGGGTCTTGCCTCGACGGTTTCGAGACTTAGCGCCCCTTGACGGCGGCGAAGATTCTTCATGCCTTGTGCTGCTCTGTCCTGCATGCGCAGATTTTCTTCGAGTCCGTTTACGGAGGCGAGAGCTTCGGGTGCGTTCCCGGTTCCTTCCAGCCACGCCGCGATACCGTTATAGGCAAGCTTCGCGTGATTGCATACGTGAGCCCTGTATATATCGGAGGCCTGCAGTGACCCATCTCGGCCAACCAGCATTTCGACGACAATGGCCAGCCTGTTCCCGTTGAAGTTCAGTGACGTGAGATCGGTGGAAAGCTTTTCGGGAAGCATCGGGAATATTTCAGCAGCCGTATATACGGAGGTGGTGTTGCGGCGGGCATGATCGTCAATAGCTGAACCGCCACTGACGATAGCGTCCACATCGGCGACTGCGACAAGAATCTTTACGGCATCTACGGGCATCGCCTGTGCGGCAGTGAGCTGATCAATGTCGCGCGTGTCATCGTTGTCAATGGACGCCCATAGGATATCCCTGAGGTCACGAATCCTTTCATCATCAATTACCGCGGGCGTTTGAATGCCGGCAAGTTCCGCTATTGCTTCATCGGAGAAATCAGGGAGCAGTCCTTTCTCAATCATCGCCCGCCTGGCTATTCTCCTCAGAAGGGATCGGTGTTCTTTATCGGTGAGACCCATATTCTATTTCCTTTCACGCCCCCAGCACGTATATAATAGAATTAGAATATTGGGAAGGCAAAGATCAGGCGAAACATGCATTTTCATTCGGCAGTCAAAAAAATGGGGCATATAGTTTCGTAAGTGAAACTCAGCCCCATTTATTTATCGACAATCTATTCAGGTATGAACAGCTCTGACATTCGCAAAAATATGCGTTGAATGCGGAGCAATCTACTCACTAATAAATTTCTGTTTACACCTAACTCTTCGGAACTACCGCAGAGGCCGGGGGAAGATAAGGTT
>CAIYYO010000235.1 GCA_903930485.1 Methanobacteriota archaeon | reverse complement strand
GGTCATCCTGTTGGTGAGTTTAAACGATATTACAGCGATAAAACGCTGTTATCGCTCCTGCTCTACGGGCGCAAGAAGGAGAAGGAAGCCATCAGATGGCTTGAGTCGAAGGTCAAATCCACTTCTTCCTCTTGAACAGGATCAATTGGATCAGAACGGTGACAAGCATCAGGGCGAGGGCGAAGGGGTAGCCGTATTTCCACTTGTACTCCGGCATCTCAAAGTTCATCCCGTAAATGCCTGCGATCAAGGTAGGCACCAGGACGAGAGACGCGAGGACCGTCAGGACTTTGACTATCTGGTTAATGTTATTCGACAGCGTCGACAGGTAAGACTCTATAGTAGAGCTTGTCATCTCCCGGTACGTGTCTACCAGCTCGGTCGCCGTTACTATATGGTCGTAGACGTCGCGCAGATAGACCCTCGTCTTGTCCGACATGTTCGGGAGGTCTTCCCTCTCAAAGAACAGGAGCATCTCCCTCGTAGGTATTATTATCTTCCTCAGAAGGAGCAGGTCTTTCTTCAGCTTGAAGATCTTTTTAAGAGTCTCCTTGGAAACGTCGCCGAGTATGTCTTTTTCGACGGCCTCTATCTCGTCCTCTATGACTTCCAATATAGGTATATAGCCGTCGACCACCTTGTCGACGACGGCATAGCAAAGGTAATCGCTTCCCTTGTCTTCCAGCCTGGGGCTCTTGTCTGCGATCTTGTCGAACAATGCCTGGAAGAGGTCGCCAGGCTTCTCGCGGACCGTCACCATATAGTTCCTGCCCACGAAGACGCCCACCTGATGAGACTTCACTTCCTTCTTGTACTCTATCTCTTTCGCGACTAGGAAGAAATACTCCTTGTAGTCGTCTATCTTCGGCCTCTGAGGAAAGTGGGAGCAGTCGTCTATGCACAGCTTATGGAAGCCAAAGATGTCGCCCAGGTCGCTCGTCTCCTTCTCGGAAAGGCCAGCGCAGTCGAGCCACGTCACGGAATACTTGCCCAGAAAGGCCTTCGCGTCTACGGGATCGGCGATCTCCTTGACCTCTGACTCGATGCCTGCCTTCCCCTGTGAGAAACCTGCGAGCTTGTATTTATACATACAGTAAACCTCTATGACAATAAGGCTATAAATACTTGCACTCAGGGCCGGTGGCTGTGCCTCCGCTCGCGGAGGATGGTGTCGTAGAGGTCGGGGTCCTTCTTCGAGAGGTAGTGTATCAATTGCGTAGTGCTCCAGTCCGCATGCTTCTGCTCGATCCTCGCGTCCAGATGTGCGAGGTACAGCGGCATCGGGTAGCCGTACTGCTTCGAGCCCCTGGAGAGATGTATTATTATCTTTATTATCCCGTCGATGTTCTTCTCCCAGTCCGGCACGTCTATCCTCAGCGGGTTCGAGACCTCGGTGGGCTGGATGTAGAACGTCGGGAACGATGCGGTGAGACTTGAACCGTTGTTGCCGTCGGATTCGAACCTCGACTGCGGGGTGAATGCGATGGTGCGGTATTTCGTGTTCTTCGACAGGAGCCTGAGCATCGAGGAATCGGTCATGAATTTCGGGAACTTCATCTTGTATTTCCCGGACAGGTAGTTCACGAACAGGCGCGACCTCGAATCCTCCGAGACCCCTAAGATGTGGACGCCTTTCTGCTTGCACAACCGGAGCAGGCGCGAGAACTTCTTCCTGCACAAAACGTATTCCTCGCAGTCCACCGGCCTCTTGCTGAAATTAACGTAAAGCGAACCGTCTATGAACACGTATTCCGGGGAATGCTGCTCGATGCACCTCTCCGCGACGTCGAACTCCATCATGGACCGCATATAGTCGACCCTGTCCTTGGTATAGTCGTCGTACTCCAGGACGTTCATGTCCAGGTCGCGCACGAAGAATTCCTTACGCTCCGGCCCTTTATGGTCGATTATCAAACCCGATGCCCTGATGAAATAGATCGCCGCGCCCAAAAGCTCCCTCAAACCCTCGCCG
>CAIYYO010000234.1 GCA_903930485.1 Methanobacteriota archaeon | reverse complement strand
CACTCAGAAGGTGTGGAAAAATACCAGCATCGACGGATTAGACAGGAGGTATCGGAAAAACTGTAGAGCGGCTACCATTTTCAGGCTGAATGCTAAGGCCGTAAAAACGCTGTAAGACGGAGAACATAAGAAGACGTATACTCTTCCAATTTCAATGTCCGCATTCTACAGTTTTGAAGATACCCCCTGTCCGGTCCGTTGTTTCCAATAATTCCACGCCTTCTTAGAACTTAGTAGCGTTCTAAACAAGGGACCTAAGCAAAAACCCAATTTACGATACGATAGGGAATTTATCTCATATCCCAAATTCTCTCAGGGCTTTTAACAGATTTTATAGAAGATGTCAATCTTTTTTTAAAAATTTTTTTGCAATTCAGACACTGGGGAGGGTCGGAAGAGGGAAAGAGGGCAGCGAGTGGGTTCGGCGGTTAGTTTGGGGAAAGTATCTCGAAGAGGCCCAGGCAGACAATGATCTGGCCGGGCTATTTTCCGGAGGCAAGACAATAGGGGTCCAGCCTCAGTCGAGCTGGAGTACGTAGGGTGGAAGATGGGGAAGAATCACAAGAAAACGGGGGGCGCAACTTAGGGCGGCCGAGCATGATCAAGCGCATGAGCCAAGCTTCGCCGGAGGCGGCGGGTTTTGGCCAGGATCTTTTTCCGTGCCGACTCACGGAGGGTAAGGACTAATTCCTGATGTTGAAGTGGTGTGAGAAAAGCCATGTAATTTTGATAATAGATGATGATGACCGTAAGCGTGGGGCGTAAGAGTTCCAGGGTGCGGGTCCGAGTTTTGGCATTGAGTTCCTTACGACCCATCCGTAAGAGAAATCACTGTAACAGGCTATAGGCCAGCAACACGAAGACGACCTGATGAACCACCAGAGAAAAGACGCGGGAGGGGAAAGACTCCAGGTCACTAAAACACTTCAGTTGCCGGTGTCGTTCTTCAATGGTGGTGCGCAACCCATACTCCTGGCGGGTATGGGCCGGTTCGCGGATGGGCGCCGTATCTAACAACACCCAGTAATCGACGTGCCCGTCGGCATAGACCTCTCGGTTGACCAGGACATCGAGCGGGATCGGACAGCTGGAAAAGGTCTCAACGCGACTCACCGCCGCTACCTCGGATCGAATGCGCACTTTCGAAGGATCGGGTGAATCCGGAGGAGGAGCTTGAGCTTTCTTCCGGGCCAGGGTTCTTTGTCGTGCTTCTTCTCGCTTTTGAATCCACTCGGGACGATGCAGAGGGATCGGCTTCGAAGAAGAAACGGGCGCTACCCAGGGCCGAAAGGATAGCTCTCCCGCTTCGGCCAGGCCGAGCACATCCTGAACGATCTCCATATTCTGACGCGCTGGGATGAGCACATGGATTCCCCACTCTTGTTTGCAACGCCCGATCTGAGCTCCGTCCAAAAAACCCCGGTCCAGAATCAACCGCTTCATGACCCCGCGGCCATGGTGCTCAACAAACGCTTCCACCAGCCGATAAAGAAGCGGGGCTTCGTGGTCCTGACCCGCAGTGACCCTCACCCCCGCATAGAGAAAAAACTCGGCGGCCGAGTTGGTATGAATCAGACTGACCAGTTTGTAGCAGCGTTTCCAGGTGCACCGGGCCCGCTCCTTCGCCGTCAAGGTCGTTGCGTCTACGGGATGATTGTGCTCATCGAACAGCATGAGCGAAGAATTCTCATAGTTCGGATTGTTCGGCACAAACAGATACGTAGCGTCCCCAATGAAGATCCCCTCGGCATCAAAGGCATGATGGTGTTTGAAGATCCCCACCACATCCCGATTAAACCACGCCTCGAGCAGGTCGGGTTCGGTCCGCCGAGCCATCTTGCGCAAATAATCCTGATCGCATGGCGTCTGACGGTCGAACGTATTCTTTTCGTTGAACCCTTCACAGGCCAACGACACATCCCCCGTTTGGGGATGGACTGCTT
>CAIYYO010000233.1 GCA_903930485.1 Methanobacteriota archaeon | reverse complement strand
GAAAGCGTTTCCAAGAGACCTTTGAAGCAGTCAACGAGTGTTTCAAGGAAGTATTTGCGAGGATGTTCCCCGGCGGCAAAGGTGAACTGAAGCTGACGGATGCCGAAGACATACTGGAGACAGGCGTGGACATTGATATCGTTATTCCCGGAAAACGCGCGCAGAGTGTCAGCCTGCTGTCGGGTGGGGAAAAGTCGCTCGCCGCCATAGCTCTGATTTTTGCCATTCTCATGTACCGTCCTGCTCCCTTCCTGGTCTTGGATGAGGTGGACGCCGCCCTTGACGATGCGAATATAAGCCTGTTTAACAACCTCGTTAAGGACATCTCATCAAACTCCCAGATAATCTTGGTCACCCACAACAAGAAGACCATGGAGGTCGCGGAATATCTGTTCGGCGTCACCATGCAGAAGCAGGGTATTTCCACCATGGTCTCCGTAGCCTTAAACTAAACCCCGCGTTCAGCATTCCATCCTTTACATCTCCGCTGTGCAGTCGTTGCCGGTTCTTTACGGCGTGGCAACTCTGTCAGAAGGCGTGCCGGATCTTGCCGCGCGCTTCCATGTCGGCAATCTTCCTTGACAAACAGGGCTGATGTCTATAATCTCTGACAAGGAGTAGCAGTCAGTATGAGCAGAAAACTGAATAAGGCAATAGAGGAATATACGAAGCTGATGAGGAAGCGGTACGGGTCGGTCATCTTAAAGGCTGTATTGTTCGGGTCCGCGGCGCGGGGAGAAATCGACGATGATTCCGATGTGGATATTCTCGTCGTCATCTCGGACGAGTATGCGAACCTGAAAGATGCGATAGGCATGTCTGCCTATGAAATTGCATTGAAGAACAACCTGGTGTTCTCGCCACTTGTGATGGATGAAAGCACCTATGACTGGTACAGGATTAACAAAGATCCATTCTACAAGAACATCCGCAGGGATGGAATAGAGATTTGGAAGAGAAAACCCGAGAGCTTGTTAAAGTCCGCTTAGAAAAGGCGGAAGAGGACATGGATACGGCCGCGGAGCTACTATCGCTTAAACGATACCGGGCGGCAGTAAATAGATCCTATTATGCTCTCTTCAGCATCACCACCGCCGGACTCCTCACCAAAAAGCTCGAGCGTTCAAAGCATGCAGGGATCGAAGCAGCATTCAATCAGCATTTCATCAAGACCAGGATCTTCGAAATAGAATACGGGAAGATATTCGATTACGTAAGAAAAAAACGTGAAGAAAGCGATTACACGGCAAGAGCCCTGATAGATAAAAAAACAGCAGAGACGATCGTGAAAGATTCAAAGAAGTTCATGAGAAGGATGAAAGAATACATCAAACGCACTGCCGACGACTCATAGCATAAACGGCGCATCACCATGCAGAAGCAGGGTATTTCCACCATGGTCTCCGTAGCCTTAAACTAAACCCCGCGTTCAGCATTCCATCCTTTACATCTCCGGATAAAAATGGTTATAGATTGACGACGTCTTTAAGGAAATTCGCGGGTAGGCTCCGGCGGGAATCCGGTGTATCTTCGTAGTGCAGACCTTCAGGTCTACTGTGTCACCATTTAGATGTAGTGCGTACCTTTAGGTGCGCTATATCGGCAGGACTAAAGTCCTGCACTACATTATTATGCCCCCCTTACGAAAGGGGGGAATAAGGTACTTTTCAGATTCTTGTGAACGGATGGACAAATGGAAAGCGATACCGAAAGCAAAGGCTTTTTCG
>CAIYYO010000232.1 GCA_903930485.1 Methanobacteriota archaeon | reverse complement strand
TTTGTGGAAGTCTGTTCCCGGGATCGGTGTAGCTATTGCCACCTGTAGTATGTTCGGCTTGATCTTTTTGATAAAATCGATCGTCTGCTGGGCTGTTTGCTTGGTCTCGCCCGGCAGGCCTATTATGAAGTCTCCGTGGACCAGCAGTCCCGCTTTTTTCGCCTCTTTGGTGAATGAAGTCGTCTGTTTTGTGTCGACTCCTTTCTTTATCTTTTTCAGTATTTCGTCGCTTCCTGATTCGTATCCCACGATCAGGAGGCGGCAGCCCGCGTCCTTCATGGCCTTCATGGTGTCATAGTCTAAAGTCGCTCTTGCATTGCATGCCCAGGTCATCCTGAGTTTTCTCTTCTTGAGTTCGTCACAGAATGCCTTTACGAGATTCTTGTCTATGGTGAATGTGTCGTCTTCGATGAATATCTCCTTTACTTCCGGGAGATTTTTTTTGATGTATTCGAATTCGTCTGCTATGTTCTTGACGCTCCGTGACCTGTATTTCCTGCCCATGAGGTTCACCGGCCAGGAGCAGAAGGCGCACTGGTGCGGGCATCCGCGGCCTGTGAATATCTGGACCTGGGGGTATAAGGACTGGCTGAGGAAGTATTCATTTATGTTCAGGTGTTCCTTGTAGACCTTTGAGACGAACGGTATTTTGTCGAGCTCTTCCGAAGTCGTGTATTCTCTGTCAGGGGTGCGGATCACTGTGCCGTTGTCCTTGAATGATATTCCTTTTACCGTGCGCAGGCTTCTTTTTTCCTTAATGGCATCCGCTATTTCCTTGATTGTCTGGTCGTATTCGAGCCTTGCGACGATGTCGATTGAGTCTGAGCTTATTATCTCGTCACAGAATTGCGCGGCTGGCGGTCCCGCAAGCACTGTCCTGGCCTCGGGAATGCGCTGCTTTAACTCCCCTGCGATTTCGATGTCGTTTTTCAGGCTTGAGAAGTTGCTGTCTAGGACTATCAAGTCTGGTTTGTAGTCTGCTGCGTCGTTGAACACATTCTCTTTGTCCCATTTAGAGGCTGGTGCGTCGATGAGCCTGACCTCAAAGGATTCTCCTGCAACCCCGGCCGCGTAGGCGAGCCATTTGGGATAGTCCATTCCGCCGCCCCTGGCCGAAACTCCCTGCCATCGGCCGCATCTGACGAAATTGGGCTTGTAGGGTGGATTAAGGAAGTAAATTTTCATCTTTGAGCCTCTATTATGGTCGCTATCTTCGTTCCAGCATTTCCGTCCCCTAACGGGTTAGTCCATTCGGCTTTTCTTTCCATCATCTTTTTCGCGCATATGACGATCTTTTCCGGGCTTGCGCCTGCGAGCATGTTAGCTCCTGCTTCAACTGTTTCCGGCCTTTCCGTGTTGTCTCTGAGGGTGACGCAGGGCACTTTCAATACGCATGCTTCTTCCTGCACCCCTCCTGAGTCGGTTAGGACGAGGCGAGCATTTGCTTCGAGCTGCAGGAATTTCAAATAACCGACGGGGTCCGTCAGACGGATGCCCTCGTGTTTTAGCCCGAATTCGCTAATCATCTTTGCGGTTCTGGGGTGTATGGGGAAGATGACGGGCATAGAATGTAGTTCAGACATCTTTTCAAGCCCTTTTAGGATCCCTTTAAGGCGTTCTTTCACGTCGACGTTCTCCTGGCGGTGGGATGTGACTAGGAAATATTTTTTTGGTTTTAGGCCGAGTTCTTTTAAGGCGTCGGCCTTTTTGTTCGCTAGCTTTAGGTTTTGTTTTACTGCGTCGACTATCGTGTTGCCGGTGACATGGATTTTTTCGCCCGATATGCCTTCCCCAAGAAGTATCTCCCTCGATTTCTCCGTGGGAGCGAACAGGCAGTCACTGCAGTGGTCGGCAAGTATTCTGTTTATCTCTTCGGGCATGTTCCGGTCGTAGCTTCTGAGTCCTGCTTCGACATGGCCGACCTTTATTCTCATCTTGGATGCGGCGAGCGCACCTGCTAGGACGCTGTTTGTGTCGCCTTCGACGAGTACTGTGTCCGGTTTTTCCATGAGAAGTATCTTTTCTATTCCAATGAGTATCTCCCCTGTCTGCTTTCCATGCGAGCCGGAGCCGACGTTGAGATTGTATTTGGGCTCCTCAAGCCCTATTTCCTCGAAGAAAATTTTATCCATCTCGTATGAATAGTGCTGTCCGGTGTGCAAAAGGAAGTAGTCGAATCTTCTTCTGTTGAATTCCCGTACCACCGGAGACATCTTGATTATTTCCGGTCTTGTGCCTAAGATTATCGCGTGTTTCATGCTGCTTTTTTCTTCACTGAATCCAGCGCTGTCTCGAAGTCTTTGGTTATCCCAGCCCATTCGTAATTTTCCTTTACGAACACCCTGCCTTCTGAGCCGAGGACGTTGCGCATCTTATCGTCATTATTGAGCCTTAGGATCTGGCCCTTGTATTCCTCGGGGGTAGATGCGTAGAGTATCCTGTCGCCTACGATGTGTTCGACTTCGTTTATCCTCGTGGAAATGACGGGTTTTTCGCAGGACATGTACTCGAAGAGCTTGAGCGGGCAGGAGTTGTCCGAGACTTTGTTCTTTCTGAAGGGGATGAGGCATGCGTCCATGGCAGAGATGTATTCCGGCACCTTTGTATACGGGACTGCGCCGATGAAAAGGGTCTCTTTTTCGACGCCGTATTTTGCCGCAAGCTCCTTGTTTTTCTTGTAGCCTTCTTCCCCGCCCACTATGAGGAATTTTAGGTCGATCTTCTCTTTTGCATCCTTGACCGCCTTGAATACCGGCTCAAGGTCTATCCATTCGCGCAAAGCGCCCATGTAGCCGACCACGAAGGCCTCGTCAAGAGAAAGGTCCTGCCTGAGATCGTTCTGCGGAGCGTATCTGAATATATCCGTGTCTACCCCGTTGGGGATCACCTTCACCTTGGGCGATTTAAGCTCTTCTTTTAAGTATCTACCTGCGACGGTTACGACTTCCGAATTTTTTATGTTCTCGTCAAGAACCGCCTGGCCTATGAATCCTCCGACGGGCCTCATAAAAGATGGTATCTGCGGCGAGGTTTTTATCATCTCGGGAAGGTCGTCTGCGACGTCGTAGACTGTTTTTATACCGGCGCCTTTTAGTTTCTTCGTCACGACGTATCCTGAAACCAGGCTGTTGTAATTCAAATGAGCGTCGAAGCTCTTGTAGTTGATGTCTTTTAGGATAGACGACGCTGTTTTGAAGGAATACAATTCCTGGATAACCGGACTGGCCTTTTTCTCGGTGAGGTGTTTGATTTCGACCTTTTTGAGTATCTCGTCAAGTTCTCGGTTGCCTTCGCCTACGCTTTTCTGGCCCGCCTTCCACCAGTCCCTTATGCTTATTACGGTTATCTCATGTTTTGGCGCAAGGTATCTGAGCAGTCTGTATAGTCTGCCGTGCGCGGTCTGTTCTATGTCGACTATTGATGTAATGAGTATTTTCATCATTGAATGAAGTAGATTCTTTAGGAAGGATATACAATTCGTCTATACTTTGTCTTCCTTATCGCATCTTCCATCGTATCCATAATTATACCGGTCTGTGCGGTGATTATTCCTTGGTTGGTCCCCCATCGAAATAGTTGGTCTTCCAGGTTCATTATTCTTTGAGTGCCTTTTTTACTGGTGTTTCCTCCGGTTTTTCAAGATCCATTCACTTTATTGTCTTTTCTCTTCTTCCACCATGTTTAGTTCCATTATCTTCTTGTGAATCTCCTGCTCTTTAATGGCTCTTTTTATGGTGTCCTGTATCGCATAAAGCGTCATGGCGCTTGTCATCAGCAGTGTTCCGAGCATTATCAGTATCGCTGTGATAAGGGCTGTCCCGACAGGCAGCTGCTGAGCTTCGTTGAACCGGTGTATGACGCCGGTTCCCGAGACC
>CAIYYO010000231.1 GCA_903930485.1 Methanobacteriota archaeon | reverse complement strand
ATTCGGTTCTTCGTCGCATAATAGAACAGATCGATCTTTTTGTACGTTGAATGCGTGGTTGAGCCGTGCGCATGGACCATCACTATCTTGTCGGTCGTAAGGATCTTGTAGCCCTTCTTCCTCATCCTCAAAAAGAAATCGCCGTCCTCGAAATAGAATGGCAGGTATCCCTCATCAAAGCCGCCTAGGGCCTCAAATGCGGGCTTTTTCAGCGCGAATGCGACCCCGATAGCCAAATCTACCTCCTTTATCCGTGTTTCATCCAGGTCCTCTGCATTGACATATCGGTATACGTTGTACGGGTTGTAGGACAGCGTCAGCATCCCTCCGATCCTTGCCTTTTTGCCTTCTTCGTCTATGAATTGGTATCCCAGCGCGCCTGCCTGGGGGTGGTTGTCGAGTATCTCTATCGATTTTTTCACCCATGTGTCGTCTAGGAGCACCACGTCGTTGCTTAAGAAAAAGATGTAATCTCCCGTTGCTTTCCTGAGGCCTGCGTTTATCCCTCTAGCGACTCCCCGATTGTCCTCCAGGCGCACGAGGACGGCATCTTTGTAATTGCTTTCCACCAATCCGGCCGTGCCGTCGGTGCTCCCGTTGTCGGCTACTATAAGCTCGTATGGCTTGGGGGTGTTTTGGACTATCGACTTCAGGCATCTCTCAAGAAGGTCTTTTTTATTCCAGGTAAGCACGACAATTGAAACGCTCTTCTCCATCCTATTTTTATAAAGCATTACAATAATTAATTTCACAGGTTATAAGATAGCAGACAAATAAAAACGAAACTAGGGAGAAGAGAGATGCTTAAGATAGTAAACGGGTGCAGGATATGTTCAGGACGCCTTGAGACGGTCTTGTCGCTCGTGCGCACGCCCCTGGCAAACAGCTTCCTTGACAAGGAGAAACTTTCCGAGCCGGAGGCATTCTATCCCCTAAACCTGGGCTTCTGCCCGGTATGCGGCTTCGTCCAACTGCTCGAAGTCGTTTCTCCGGAGATAATGTTCAAGAACTATATCTATGTTTCTTCGACATCAGACCAGCTGTGCAAGCACTTTGAAACCCTCGTGGATGATGCAATCAAACAGTTTAATCCGCCAAAGGACTCGCTGATTGTGGAGATGGCAAGCAACGACGGCACACTGCTGAAGAACTTCAAGAAATACAAGGTCAGGACGCTTGGCGTGGAACCTGCGGAAAATATAGCGCCTCTTGCAGAGGCTGCGGGCATAGAGACAGTCGTCGACTTCTTTACCCCGAAGGTTGCGGAAAAAATAGCAGCAACAAAGGGAAAAGCCGCGATGATAATCGGAACCAACGTCTTCGCCCACATAGACGACCTGAAGAATGTGATGAAGGGCTTCCAGGCCCTGCTCGACAAAGACGGAGTTATCATAATAGAGTCCCCCTACCTCGTCGACCTTCTCGACCGCGCCGAATATGATACGATATACCACGAGCACCTGTCCTACCTGTCTCTTACACCCCTTTTGCGGCTCTTCAGCGACAGTGGCTTGCGAATATTTGGCGCAAGGAGGACGAAGATACACGGCGGATCCATAAGGATATTCGCCTGCAGGAAGGATGCAAAGCATCGGCAGACAAAAGAACTTACAGATATGATCGAACTCGAAAAAAAGCTCGACCTAGGTACGTCGAAGCCGTACGTCGAATTCGCGTTGAAGGTCCAGAACTCAAGGGTCAAGCTCCTAAGCTTGCTATACAAGCTGAAGTCCGAGGGAAAACGGATCGCCGGCTACGGGGCTGCAGCGAAAGGGAACACGCTTCTCAACTATTGCAACATAGGCCCCGACATACTGGATTACATAGTGGACAAGAGCCCGCACAAGCAGGGCAAATACACGCCCGGGACGAACATACCAGTCGTCCATCCGGACAGGCTTCTGGCGGACAAGCCTGACTACGTTCTCATACTCGCCTGGAACTTCGCAGAGGAGATAATGAAAGAGCAGCACGCCTTCAGGGAGTCGGGAGGCAAATTCATAATACCCGTGCCAGAAGCAAGGGTAATCTGACCAAAAATGTTTTTCAGGAAGACTGGTCTGGAAGGCGTCTACGTCATTGAGCCGGAACTTAAGACAGACGGGCGCGGGTTCTTTACACGGACTTTCTGCAAAAAAGAACTGGCGGAAAAAGGCATAGATTTTACGATAGCGCAGATGAACCAGTCGCTGACCAAACGGAAAGGAGCGGTCAGAGGCATGCACTACCAAAAAGACCTCAAAGCAGAGGACAAGATAGTATCGTGCCTGAAAGGCCGCGTCTACGACGTCGCAGTCGATCTCCGAAGAGACTCGCCGACCTATGGGAAATTCGCTGCACAGGAACTCTCTGAAGAGAACAAACTGATGATGTATATCCCTAAAGGCCTGGCTCACGGATTCCAAACTCTCGCGAACGGCTGCGTGATGCAGTACCTGATGACGGAATACTACTCGCCTGAGCACTCGTCGGGCGCGCGGTGGGACGATCCTTTGTTCGGCATACGATGGCCGCTCAAGGTCACCGATATGTCCGAGAAAGACAAAAGCTGGCCTCTTTTGGCTGAGGGGCGAAAGAAATGAAAATACTTGTTACCGGAGGCAACGGCTTCGTGGGTTCCGCTCTAGTGCGCAGGCTGGTCGAGAAAGGAATGGGGGACGTCTACGTCCTGTCGAAAGACGACGACGTCTCGCGGCTCATGGACGTCAGAAAAGACATTGAGTTCATAAACGCGGACCTGATGCAGCCTGATTCCTATCGCGACAAGGTGAAGGAGATCGAGCCCGACGTGGTTTATCATCTCGCATGGTATGCCGAGCCCAAAAGCTATCTGGCCAGCACTGAGAACCTTGAGCACCTGAAATACGGGATAGATTTCATCAGGTTCCTTTACGAGGTCCCGGGCTGCAAGGTCATCGCGGCAGGGACGTGCTTCGAGTACGACACCGGTTACGGCTACCTGTCCGAATCCACGCCCGAAAAGCCCGTGCATCTATACTCGGCGTGCAAGCTTGCTCTGAGGACCGTCGGCTCGAGGCTTGCTCTTATGAACGATTCTCCATTCCTTTGGGCGAGGATATTCTACCTCTACGGTCCGTACGAGCATCCCGGCAGGCTTGTCCCCCAGGTCATAAACAGCCTAAAGAACGGCAAGCGCTTCCAGGCAAGGACTCACGGCCTCCAGATAAGAGATTATCTCCACGTCGACGACGTGGCGAACGCATTCGTCTGCCTCCTGAAGGAAGACAAGACATCGATCTACAACATCGGGTCCGGGAATCCTGTGCGCGTAAAAGATCTCGTGATGCGCATAGGCAAGATACTTGGGAGAGCGGACCTCGTATCATTCGCTCCCGAAGACACGCCTCTGAACGAGCCGCCGTTCATCTGCGCGAATAACGAAAGGCTCAAGGCCCTGGGTTTCAGAGAGGAACAGACCCTGGAGAAATACCTGAAGACGCTTGATTAAGCCCTTATCTCACCCGCCTGGCGAGGGACACGACCTCCTCGATCGTCAGAGTCTTCGAAACCAGCAGCATGATGCCGTAGATCAGTCCTCCGACGATCAGGGTCGACAAAATCCGCAGTGTAATGTCATTTATCGCGACGTTAAACGCATAAGCCGACGCGACTATCAATACGGTCGACAAGGCCAGGACCGAGATGTCCCTCCAAGGCAGCGTGAATGACGTATACTTCTTGATTTTTTGTATCGACATGACCAAAACCGCCGCAGACCCGAGCAGGCTCGAAACTGCTGCGCCCGCTATGCCGTAGACCGGGATGAGAAGGAGGTTGGCAGTCAGGTTCACGCCTGAACCGTAGACTGCGATCTTTCCGGCCTCCTTTGGGTGGTCTATGCACGCTAGGATGGAGCTGTTGACCGACACGAATATCTCGAGGAGGTATGCTATGGCCAGTATCCTTAGAGCGATGCCTGCTGGCGCGAAGTTTGCGCCGAAGAGGACGCTTACTATGGTCTCGGCGTAAATGGCCACCACCAGCACGAGCGGGAGGATGATTATGAGGACGTATTTATACAGCAGCTTGAATCCCTTGTTCAACTGGTCTTTCTTTCCGGTCGCCCAGAGCTCGCAGGACATAGGAGCGAGGACTGGGATTATCGTCGCGCCCACTACGCTCAAGAGCTTCAGGGTCGGCGATGCGACGTTGTAGTATCCCACTTCAGTGGGAGTCCTGAAGTAGGTCAGTATCACTGTATCGGTATATCCCGTTATTGTCTGGGCCGCATCCATCATGGTCGTTGCAAGGCCGAAGCCGAACAGTTTTTGAACGAGGGGCTTGTTTATCTCGGCCTTTATTTTCAGGAACTCCGGGAAGGCCTTGCGGAGCAGCACGTAAAAGTATATCGCGGGCAGGAAGAACACGTAAGTCAACGTGAAACCGAGCATCGGCGCCATCAGGTTTGCGCCCATGTAGAGGAGGATGAATGTGATGGCCGTGGATACGACTGATTTGGTGAGGTCGGCAGAAGCGTAGTACTTCATGTTCTGGAAGCCGTTCAGGATCCCGCGCAGCGCCAGGATTATCGATGAGAAGATAATTCCTACGGCGTAGATTTGGAGGAGGGCTGATTTCAATCCCGCGTCTTGGGGATAGTTGGCGAGGTAGGTATTGGCTATCTGGTAAGAAGAAAGTATTATGGCGCCGCATATGATGGCCGAAAGCAGAAAGGTTATGGAGGAAACTATGATGAAAACGCCTTTGGCTTTGGCGAGCTGGTTTGTGGCCTTATACTCTGCGGTGTATTTCAGAAGCGCAGCCCGCAGTCCCAGGTTCATGACTATGGAGAACAGGCCGAAAAAGGAAATTATGGAATACACGAGGCCGTAGCTCGAGGGATCGCCTTGGGCGGCAATGAGGTGGCGAGTGTAATCGAATATGTCTGTCGGATGATAGCCGGAGTTGTTGAGGGAGAAACCTCTTGCAAGAAGTATCCTGAACACGTATCCCAGAAAATAGGATGCTACCGTCATTAAGAATATTATGCCGGCCCCTCTGACGGCTTTCTTGGTATAATCTGCCATCTTTCTTATTATTTTTGGTTTTTGCCTAAGATTAAGGCTTTTTCCTGATGCCCGAGGCAATAAGATAGATGGCCTTTGAAGGAGCGCATTCCTTTGATATGCCCCTGGCTATGCGCGACATGACCGGATAATTCTGGTACTTCATGATCTTCCTATAAAACATGGAGGTACGTACGTATCCTGTGACCTTTACGGATTCAAACTTCCTGCCTATTGTTTCCTGTATCGTCTTCTCTGTATAGTGCCGATAGTGCGCTTCCTGCATCCACAGGTTGGTGCTCGGGGTGGAGACGATTATCGTTCCGCTGGCCTTCAGAACCCTTGCAGCCTCATCGATCACCTTTGCGGCCATCTCGTCAGGGAAATGCTCTATCACGTCCATCAGCGTTACGGCATCAAAGCTCTCGGAAGGGAAATCAAGTTTCGTAGCGTCCATCTTATGGAAGGATGCTTCAGGTACCAGCACTTGAGCGAACCTGAGGGCCTTTTCGGAAACGTCGACTCCCTGCACTTCTGCCCCCGTATTGAGTATGTCTGAGGTGAATTTGCCGTCGCCGCAGCCTATGTCTAAAGCCTTCCTTCCCTTCAGGTCTCCAAGGAATCTTAGCGCGATGCTGGCTCTAAGGTCGTATTGTATCTTTGGTGCGCCTATCTGCATCCAGTGATAAGGACCGCGGTTGTATTTGTCCTCCTGAAACGCCTCCTTTTCCATTGCTTACTTATTGATACCGGGAAATTAAATATCACTCCCGTGCAGCACCTTTTTAGTTTTTATGGCCTAATAACTATACGTGAAGGTTCTTTACGTCTCAGAGTACTGGCAGCCAAAGGTCATGGGCGGCGGAGAGATATCAGGGTCGCTTATGGCAGAGAACCTGGCCAGGGCGGGAGTGGACGTTTCAGTCCTCACGTCACATTTCAAAGGGCTTCCGGAACGCGAGAACAAAGCGGGCGTAAAGATTTTCAGGCGACTCGTCACGGGAGAAAACCCCCAGTCTCCGGCAAGCAACCTAAAGCGAGTCCTGTGCTT
>CAIYYO010000230.1 GCA_903930485.1 Methanobacteriota archaeon | reverse complement strand
GAGACGCCGATAATAGGGATGATACCCGAGGACCCGGCGGTCAGGAGGGCGGGTTTCGACACTCTTCCGGTGGTGCATCACTCTCCTCTGGCCCCGTCCACCGTGCAGTACATGCGTCTTGCGGCAAGGCTGCTCGGAAAGGAGTACAGCCCGCCGAAGTATTTGTCTTTCAAGAGGCTTCTTTCAAAAGTCAGAAAATGAATTGTTCCCGGATCCTTTACCTGGCAGCGATTGTCGCGCTATTCAGCAGCTTCGCGTGCGCCGACATATCGGTCGAGGACGTCTCGATAACGCCAAACGTCGTATGGCTGCAGGAGGCAGACAGCGCCGTAACGATCCACGCCAGGTGCAATTATAACGGCGCCTCCACTTCTATCGCGACGGTCACGGCAAGCATCTTCCCGCTCGGCTCCGGTATTCCGAGCACGAGCGAGATGTATTACGACACGGGCAACGACTTTTTCGCCTTGACGGGCATGTCTTTCCCTTTCTCGGAGCCGGGCACATACGGCGTGAACATCACCTGCGACAGGAACGGCGAATCGGCGTCTTATATGGCGAGGATAGCGGCTGAAAAGCTGAGCCTCGCGATAGTAAAGGACGGGCCGGAAGTCGACGCTTACATGGGAGATTATCTCACGCTGAAAGCCGCCTTCATGGTGGACGACGGCACCGGGACCAAGATCATCCCCCCGCCCCAGGGCATGTACGGAGTATCGATAGGGAGCAATTACAGGAACACCGAGGTCAACCAGAAGGACATCAAGGTCATAGCCAACCAGTACCAGTCGATCATGCTCGCCATACCGAATAATGCGGACGATTCGAATTACATATCCGAGGGCTTGTACGACGTCGAGCTCACCGGGAAATATTCCGCATACGGCAGCACGACCAGCATCACAACCAAGGAAAGGGCTTATGTGAAGATTAACCCGTCGCTCAAGGTCATATTGCCCGGCGATAAGGTAACGTGCATCGCCGGCGACCTTTGCAGCAAGACGGTGGAGGCTAGGGTGATTTTTCCTATAGGCGATATCGATTCCTTCACCACCGACAATTTTGAGGCGGTCGCGGTCGGCGGGGACGCCGTCGGAAAGAAGATTTCGGTGACGAGCGTTTCCTGCGACAAGAAGACCGATACATGCAGGCTGTACCTGGACATACCTTCCACTTTCAATTCCGGATTGTACGACTTGTTCATAACTGTCGCGCATCCTCAGATCTCCAACTATGATTACCAGAGCAAGAGCTCCATGCCTCTCGCAATAGTCGTGCGGCTGTCTGGCGAGATGAAGGACGCGAGCGGCGGCATCGTAGACACAAAGTTCACGCTAGAGAACAAGGACAACGGACAGATAACCACGGCGGCAACCGACAGCAACGGATTATACAGCATAGACCTTATCCCCGGGAATTACGACTTCGGCATACAGTTCTTCGGCGGGACCATCGCCAAGTTCAAGGGAGTGAAGATCGCTCCAAACATAGGGGCGCAGAGTTCTGATTTCATCAGGTTCGACAAGGACAGCGTAAGCTCCAGCAACGTCCCGGCTACTAGGGCCGTGAAGATAGTCGTGGTCGAGTTCGCTTTGCCTTTCGATAGCGCCTGGCTCTATATCCCGTACGACAGCTCCAAGGTCAACGCTGACGAGAACGAGCTCATGGTCCATAACTGCATCAAGTGGAATTTCAAGAAGAGGATGTGCACCGGCGAGTGGACGAGCCTCGACCGGCAGATACACAGCATACAGGACTCTCTTGAATTGAACACGAACATGACCGGCGCCTTCATAGTCGGGGAGAAGAGGCTTCTGAGCCTTACCGACATAGACGTCAAGACCGAGACCGTTTACATGAACGACCCGGTAAGCATCGTAGGAAGAGTCCTTGACGCCGACGGGAGCCCAGCCGTAGGCACTGGAGTCGTAGCATCGTTCCCCAACTTCGGCATCTCAAAGTCGACAGTGACAAAG
>CAIYYO010000229.1 GCA_903930485.1 Methanobacteriota archaeon | reverse complement strand
ATTGATCTATGCCCTGGTATCGATAACTATGGGTTTCCCGGCAACTAACCTCTGCGATTATAATAGCGAATGCTCGACCTCTTACTGCAGTCACGGAGTATGCTGCGCATCAGGCCAGTGCGGGTATTATTCGGGCATAGGGTTCAATGGGATATGTTATAATGCGGGCATACAGAACTCTGTAGGTCAGGTCTGTTCAAGCGGCGGGGCATGGAAGACCGCCAACTACTATCTATGCACTGCAAGCTCTCAATGCAACAGCGGAGACTGTACCAGCGGAGTCTGCTGCCAGAGCGGCCAGTGCGGCTATTATTCAGGCATCGGATCCATAGGACAATGTTACCCCGCCGGCAAACAGAATAGCGATGGCCAGATCTGCACCGGCAGCGGAACATGGAAGACAGCCAACCTGTATCGGTGCACTGCGAGCTCTCAATGCGACAGCGGCGTCTGCAGCGGCGGAGTATGCTGCCAGACAGGCCAGTGCGGCTATGACACCGGCCTTGGGAACTGCGGGTTCTGCTACGACACAGGCCATTCAAGGACCGGCAACTACTACTGCTATTACGGGAACTGGTACTACGGCATCCCGGTGCTCCAGGCAAGCCTCCAAAACGATAACGGGCAAACCAAGACACAATTCCAATGCGGCTGCGCCGCGTCGCGCGAATCGGTCGATCTCAAAGCCTGCATACAATTCCCGACACCTCCGCCCATACCGACCGTGGACCCGCTGATATACGTCGTCCCGGACGGCACATACGGCATCGGGTCAACAATCCCCTCGGACGTCTCCGGGAACGTCGAGAAGACAGCCATTCCGACGGACTGCAACCATCCCCTCACCCTCAGGATATGGGACCCCACAACATGCGTCAGCGGAAACTACAGGGTGATCGTCGACTTTGACGAAGACGGCATAGTAGACAAGGGCGAAGTATCGGATTCCCTGAGGTTCTCTCTTGGGGCAGTAGCGTGTCCGACGACTACGTCGACCACATCGACTACGACGACGTCCACGACTACAAGGCCTCCTACTACGACAACTTGTCCGACCACGTCAACTTCAACGACTACGTCTTCGACAACCACCACGACCGTAAGGCCTACTACGACGACCTGTCCGACGACTACGACGACAAGCACCACTACGTCGACCACGTCGACAAGGCCCACGACCACAACGACCTCGTCGACGATGCCAACCACTACGACTACCTCAAGCACTACGACCACGACAAACCCGGGATGCGGCAACCTCAAAGTATTCAAATACAACGACCACAACGCCAACGGCGTCTGGGAGACCGGCGAGGAAGGGGTCGGAGGCGTACAGTTCACAGTCCAGGGGCCGCAGAGTTTTAATCTCATAACCGGCCAATACGGCGAAGCCTTCAAATACTGCATACCATTCGGGACATACACGATAACGGAGAACGTCCCTGAGGGATGGGCCTCCACCAATCAAAACCCTCAAACGATCAACCTCGATTGCGAGCTATTGAAAGAAGCAAAGTTCGGAGACAAACAGGTGCCTGCGACAACGACAAGCTCTACGTCCACGACTACGAGCTCTACGACAACCATGAGGCCCTCGACCACATCAACTACATCAACGACAACGACGACGGCTCCATGCGTATCCGGGCTGAGGATAAGAGCTAAAGGCGAAAGCTCCGCAGGAGTAGCGCCCATCATGCAGCTCTGGATCGACGGCAAATTGAAGGCGCAGTGGAACGTCCTGGACTCGGTGAGGGATTACTCTTACGACGCAGACCTCGGCACGATAGGGCACAACATAGACGTCGTCTATACGAATAATTGCGAGACTGCGACGACTGACCGGAACCTGTTCGTTTACCAGATACAGGCCGGATGCACTGTCATACAATCGACCGATGCCGGAGTGAAATACGACAAAGGCGTAGGCAATGCGGCATTCGACGGCATCGATGTGATCCCCGGCCAGGCCGAGATGTACTGGTCAGGAGCCCTTAGGTTCAAGGTGTACGGCGGATACACGGGTTCGACGACTACGACCCAGCCCTCAACGACTACGACCACAACAACCTCGGTCACGACCACGACAGGGCCGTGCACAATGGTCGGCGACTACCCCAAATGCGGAGAGGTCACGATAACGGAAGTCCTGGGCCTGATAACAAAATGGGCCAACGGCCAGGCAACGATCCAGCAGGTACTCACCCTGATAACCGCCTGGAGCAGGGGCGCCTGAGCTATCGGGTGCCAAGCCTTTTTATCTCGTTTATCCTCCTGATCACGGTATCCAGGAAGAACAGGGAGACTGCGGCTATGGCGAAGTATATCTGGAGCGGCGTTTTATTTATTACCTTTTTCATGCTTCCTTCTTTCATGAATTTCAGGGCTTCGTCCTCTATCTCCGATATCTGGCTGGAGTTGTACATCTCTTCTCCGGTGGCGGCTGCCATCCGGATGAGGGCCGGTTCGTTGGTCCCAAGGCTTCCGTATTCGTCCGGGTAGTTGACTGCTACTGCGTCTTTGTCGGTCAGGCTGCCTGCGGTCGCTGTCAAGTAATAGATGCCGGTCTCGCTGGGCGTGAACCTTCCTGCATACATGCCTACGTCTATCTGCTTAAGGCTTACGTCCTTGCCTGTCCCTTCAAGGCCTTCGGTTACCGACAGCGTCGGCGAAGTGCTTGATTTAACGGTCAGGTCCTCCTCTGCCCCGCCGACGATGTCGGAAGACTCGATCTTTAATTGCTTCTTTTTCTCCAGGTCTCCTATCGCCCAGTTCGTGATGGCTGAGACTATTCGTCCGTTCTGCGTAGTGTACAGGTTGTTGGCCCAGTGTATGCCGTTGTCGGTCGTCAGGCAAACGACCCGGCCGACTCCGAACTTCCAGACTGTGACGATGGGGTTCTTTCCCTCGGTCCAGACCAGGACCTGGGCCACGGATTTCTCGGAGACGTCGTTGTAGTCCTTCAATGCGGTTTGTACGCCGCCGTCGGTGAGCGCGAGCCCGCTTGTTATGAAGTGGTTCTTGTTCTTTATCAAAAGCTTGTATTCCGCCTTGTCCTTGCTGTCGTCTTTTTGCTGGAAATACATCTTCAGGTTCTGGAACTGCTCTGAATCCAGGAATTCCCCGCCGCCTAGTTCGGCGTATTGTTGCATCCAGGCTGTTTCAGTGTCGTATCCGACCCCTACCGTAAAGGTCGTTATGCCGTTGTCTTTCATGGACTTGATCTTTGCCATAGAATTCTCTATGTCCGAGGAGGCGGACTCGCCGTCCGAGAGCAGTATGACGTATTTCGCATACGACTGGTCTTGGAGCATCTGGTCGGCCCTGTCGAGGCCGTTGTATACGTTCGTGCCCTGGCTGAATATTATCCGCGGGATCTTGTCTTCTATGTCCGCGATGTGGTCGTTCAGGACCCCCATCTCCGAGACGTCGAATGCTTCGCCGTTGAATGCCACGACCCCGACGTGGTCTTTCAGGTCGAGCTGTCTTATGATGCTTATCGCAGTATCTTTCTCGTGCTGTGTCTTGCTCTGGTCGTCGCCCATGCTTCCGGACGCGTCTATCACAAGGACGACTGCTATCTCCTTCCTCTTCTTCTCGGGCTCTTTCACGGAACGGACCGGCAGCAGTGATTCGAAGTTCGGCCTGGCGCTGTATCCTCCGCTGTCGTAGGACCTGCTTCCGCCGACGACAACAAGGCCGTTGCCGTCCTCCACATATTTGTGCAGGACGCCTATGTCCTGGTCCGAGATGGTCGAAGCATTCTGGTTGTCCAAATAGACGGTGGCGTAGGAGCTTAGGTCGTCCGGTGTCCTGGTCGCGGTAGAGACGTCGTAGTTCTTTGACAAAATGTCCGTGAGAGGCGAATTAGGCTCGCTCGTGATCACGAGGATGGACGGCTTTTCGACTACGTCGATTATCTTCGAGTATTTGTTGTTGACCTCGAAGTGGTCGCTTGATTTCGGTATGACAACTGCAGACAGGACGTGGGGGCCTTCTTTGTCCATGAATTTCACGGTCATGTTGACGTGGGTCAGATCAGTAGTCTGCGTTACCTCGCCTGTGTGCACCTCCTTTTGGTCTACGTAGACGTTGAGGTCGTATACGGCGTCTCCTCCGACCTTGCCCACGTCCACGGTGAACGGGTATTCGGAATTGAGCGGCACCTTCTTGTCCCCGGTGATGCCTGCGATGTATATCTCCTGTTTGGGCGAGACTGGGTGCACCGTAAGTATCTTCGTTCCTGTCCTGCTGAGGATGTCCGCGACGTCCTGCGGGTTCCTGCCGTAGTTGGTCTCGCCGTCGGTGTACAGGATGACGAGGTTGGACTGCTTGGAGAATTCGACAGAGTTCTGGTATAAGACGTCCCCGGTCACCGTCTGGTTAGAATCCTTGGAGTATTCCTTCAGGCTCGTGGAGTCGAAGCCCGTGTTGTTCTTCACCTGCTTCCTGATAGCCTGGTAGATGTTCTCCGCGGTCTGGGCGTCGTCCCTCCCGAACAAGTCCATGCTGCCCGACCTGTCTGAAAGTATGGTCACAGCAGCAGTGTCCTGGTATTTCTCCTTGGTCTCGAACATGTACGGCGTAGCCAGGGCGAAGGCGATCAAAAACACGCACAGGGTCCTTGAAAAGAGCAGAAGCCATCTCCTGCCCGTCATCCTCGGCCGCCTGAGATACAATAACAACAGGAGGAACACCGGCACGGTCAGAGGCAGCATCAAGGGCTGCTCTATCCCGTAGTTCTGGAACTCGAGGCTCATATAGCGCCCCTCCTTTTGTAAAGGAAAACCTCGGCAAGGAAAAGAACGACTGCGCCGTACAGAAGGTACCTGAACAGGTCCTGGCGAACGTCGACTACCTTCTTCTCGACCGTAAAATCCTTGTCCGCGAAAGACTCGGCAAGCGACTGGCTCTTTATATTGGATTCCATGTCCGAGATAAGGCTTGCGCTGATCTTCTCCGTCCTGTCGGGGCGCTCAAGGTCGTAGAAGCCCTGCTCGTCCAGGACGAGATTGGCCGCCGTCAGTGTCCTGCCGCTGGGAGTCTTGATGGAGGCGTTTGCCGTTAGATAGTCGCCGGTCCTGTAATTCCCGAGGGTCGAATCTTCTGCATTCACATACTTTATGAGTTGTATCCAGAAGACAGGGAAAGAGCTGCTGTAGTATAAATTCGTCCAGGCCGGATTCGAATTGATCCCGACGTAGAAGACGCTGCCTTTGCCGATGCTCCAGTCGGATATTGCTGGCGAGTTTGAACCTGAAATATTCGCCAAAACTTCGCTCCCGCTCACGTAAGATGTTTTTACGTACTGGGTCACAACCAGGTTTGGCCAATTGACTGAGTCCTTGGAAACGACGTCCAAAAATATTTGATTGTTTTTGATGTCGATGACGGATTCTGAAGTATTGGTCTTTAGCCTATCCGGGTGAACCGGGATAAGCGAGTCAAAATCGTCGTTCCTGATGTCCGAAAGCTCGGACGAGCCTAGGAATATCAGGTGCCCGCCATTCTGCACGTACAATTTAAGGTCTCTGAAAGTCCCGGGGAGCAGCAGGTCCTTCTTCACCTCGCCCATGATCACGACGTCGTATCCCTGATCGAACCTCGGTATCACAGGCGGGATCGCATAATCGAGGGTTATGTCTTTGGAGGATTGCAGCGCGTATATCAGGTACTGGTCCGAGCTTTCCTTCTCCTTTCCGTTGGTTATCAGAAGCACTTTGTATTTCCT
>CAIYYO010000228.1 GCA_903930485.1 Methanobacteriota archaeon | reverse complement strand
TGACAGGCGAGTTCGGGCTCCGCGTCTGGATATGGCTGGCGCCGTCGGAGAAGGCCCTTACGCCCGAAACGGGGCCGATGGTTCTCGAAAAGTGCCGTGCCCTCTTTGAACAATGCGCGCCCATTGACGCGATTTTTGTGCCAGGCGGCGACTCGGGGGGCACGCCGCCGGAAGCCCTGCTGCCTCTGCTGAAAGAGTCTTGTAGTGTATGAAAAGTGGAAGGGTCCATGGTCTCTCTCTGTGCTGCCTGAACGCAAATGAATAACCCGTTGGCGAAAGAGGTCTTTGAATTATTGCTGAACGAGTATCTGTTATTCCAGGGATGACAAGCTCCGTATCAAGAACTGGGTTCGCTTCGTCCAGAGGCCTTCCTGACATGAGCCTGAACCTGGATACCCAGGACTCTGCCTCACGGCTGCTCGGAAGTATGTTCGTCTCGCACTCACCGTAGTCCGCGTGCTTAAGAAAGATGGGGCTCTGCCCGATTGGAGAGTTAAGATAAATATCTTCTATGCGCTTGTCCTCAAGAAGGACTTCTATCATCCCGAACCCGACGGTGAGCCTGACAAGCATCTTTGCAAGCCTCTGCATCTGCACGTAGCTGAGATTAAGTTTTTTCTTCTCGACTATTTCCCCGATCAGGTCTATGGCGATATTATAAAAAACAGTCCTCATCCTTTCAGGATCTATGAACTCAGATTCCTTCGGCTTGAAGCGGGCCATGACCTCCCTTGCTTCATCAAGAAGTTCATACTCGTTCTGCTCAAGGACGAACTCTGGAGGAATGATGTGGTACCTGAGCCTTGTCTTATTCGGGAGCTTGAGAATTGACACTGTAGATTTCAAGTCCTCTCCAACGGAGTATGTCTCAATCTCTTCTGAGAAAGTTGGCGGCTCGGCCTGAAGCCTTGTGAACATGAAGTTGGGCCTGATCTGAGGTTCAAAAAACTTGAAGTAGATGTCCCTGCTCCCTATCACATGTCCCGCGATATATGGCTTTGCAAGCTTGATTATATCCGTGGCTTCAAGCAGTTCGATTGTTTCATGGATGACCTTTATGAAGGCCTCAAGGGCAGGCCTGAACTTTGGGTCGGTGCTCTCAAGCTGCGCCCCTTTTTCTCTCCTGCTCCTTACAAGAAAGACATATGCCCCGACAGGATCTCGTTTGAGCATCTGAAG
This sequence comes from Methanobacteriota archaeon, assembly GCA_903930485.1. Classification (GTDB taxonomy): domain Archaea; phylum Altiarchaeota; class Altiarchaeia; order IMC4; family QMZM01; genus CAIYYO01. The sequence continues at coordinate 372 of CAIYYO010000228.1, read as the reverse complement.
AATTGCAGTTCGTATGACCGCAAGGAAGTCAGGATATAACTTTAATCCTTCCTTATCAGTTATTCCCAAAGATGCTGGCTTAAGGATTTCTTTTTCCCTAAGAAGATAGACATAGAGATCGGCAATCTGATTGACAAGGTTTGCCTGTTCAAATGGATAAACGTAGTTCCTCTCGGCAATGTAAGTGATTGTCGTAACTGTGCCCGCTTCTATGAGCAAATCGACAGTTCTCTCCATACATTCGTCGCTTTCCTCAAGAGAGGGATAAAAAGGGGACCCTATGGTATTTATTACAATATTTGCCTCGGAGCCTTCCCTTTCCACCTCGTAGGAAAAGTATTTCTTTTCTTTGGAGTTGTCCAAACGTTCCCT
>CAIYYO010000227.1 GCA_903930485.1 Methanobacteriota archaeon | reverse complement strand
TTTCGTAGTGTGTTAATTGACTATATGCTTCGGATATTTTTCGTTCCTGAACAGCATTGAAGTTGGTGATTTCCGAATCTAAGGTTTGCTCTACAATACTTATTTCTTCAAGCTTTTCATCGAGTAACTTTGTAGTCTTATCAAGTTCCTTATCCATAGCAAGTGAACAGTATCCATTAAGTCTTATAGATTAAAGAAAGTAATTTAAATAAAGGCAATAATTAGAATCAGTTTTTAGGATTTAGTTTCTCAGTACCCAATCGCCTTTATCGTCTCGCCGTTAATTCAGCCCTTCCACATATTTGAGCGCCCTCTCCATGTGTTCCTCGGTGTACCAGGGCTTGACCTGTCCTACGTATCTTTTGATCTCTTCCTCAGTCTTCATCCCTCTTTCCCGTTTGGCCCTGATCACCGTCGACACGAGTTCGTATGCGTCCTTGGGCTTGCTATGCGTGGGCGTTCCTGCGAGTATGTTTTCAAGGGGTTTGATCTTGGCGAGGATCATGAGGTCTTCCTTAGTAGGAGTGTATTGCGGGTTTTGGTTCCAGAGTCCGTAGAGATCCACTGTCAGCGTTGAGGAGTACATGCCTCTGACGTACCAGCCGAAATCATAGCCCCATGGGATTCCGATGTGCTGGGATATGTGCACCGCCTTCTGGACGATCAGCTTTTCATCGAAGCTGTCCATGTCTATGTCTTTTCCGAGGATCTGCCTTGTGAACCATTTAAGCCTCGCCGGGCGCTTTGCATCCATCTTCATTTATCTCATTGGTTTCTTTGGTTATTAAGCCTTTCTATGAGGCGGCCTATCTCCGTCTGGCGCCTTTCTATCTTCAATGCCATCTCGTTCTTCTCTTCCTCGGAATGCCTTTCCTTCTTCTTGTATGCCCGGTATTCGTAGTATAACTCTATGAGCCCCCGTATCAGGTCCTTTTCCTCGTCCTCGCCTGGGGTCAGGTCGATCAACGGGTCGGCTATGAACTGTTTGAGGCATACAGGTTCATCCACGTTTTCGAAGCTGTTTTGCATGTACAATAGTTCCTTCTTCACGGATTCGAGCCTGCCAAGCACTTCTTTTTCTTTGTAGCCCAGCAGGTTTTCGACCTTCAGCGACGCCGATAGAAAGACTTTTCCTGCGCCTTGAAGGGCCCAGACCATCTCTCTTAATTCGGCCTCTCTTACCAGCGTGAACTTGCTTTTCTTTAGGTGTTCCTCTGTTTTTTCGTCTATTACCTCTTCAGGTTCTGATTCTGGCCTCTTTTTATCGTTTATTCTTATTGAATCTGTTTCGTCTCCGTCAAGTAGGCCGCTTTTTATGACCTTATTTATGCTTTCGCTTATGCACTTTTTTATCGCGTCCTCGTTGTTCTCGAATAAGAATATTGCTTCTACCTCGCCGGTCAGGAGGTTTCTCGTCTGGCCCTGCAAGCCTGAATGATTCGCCTCTTTGGATATGGTCTCCCGTAGCTGTATCCCCTGCACATTGTCTCCTGAGATGATGAATCGACGGATCATTTCGAGGTTCTTAGGGTTATATTGGCGATTTTTGGCGATATAAATAGAGTCACAGAGCACCGGAAAAATATTAATTAACATTCGCTCCCCATCCACAGCCCCAGTTCGCAATCGGGGGTCAATCGGTTGGCCCTCGAGGGGGTTTCCCGTCTATTATCCCCCCAATTCGCAATTATTAACGATAACATGAAATCTCTCGAAACCATCACGTCCGTCTTGTCCGCTCACAAGGAAGAGCTGCTCCTGCGCTTCAGGGTTAAGGAGGTCGGGGTCTTCGGTTCGTATGCTAGAGGCGAGCAGAGGAAGGGCAGCGATCTGGACGTCCTTGTCGTGTTCGAGGAGCCGGTCAGCCTTCTGAAAGTCGTGGCCCTTGAGAATTATCTATCTGATCTGTTGGGCGTCAAAGTCGATGTCGTGCCCAAGAAGGACTTGAGGAAGGAGTTTACGCCTAAGGTCTTGAAGGAGACGGTGTATGTATGACTTGCAATGACCTTCTACATTTCAATGCTCCGCGGCATCAACGTCGGCGGCAACAAGAAGATCAAGATGTCCGATCTTGCGGCCTTGTACGAGTCGCTCGGGTTCAAAGACGTTGAGACTTATATCCAGAGCGGCAACGTCGTCTTCTCCTCCCGTGAACGGTCTCCGTCCGCGTTGTCGAAGGCGATCCGGAACAAGATAAAGGAGTCTTTTGGCTTCGACGTGGTAGTCGTCGTAAGAACCGGCGACGAGATGGAAAAGGTCTTAGAAAATAATCCCTTCAAAGAAAAAGACGCAGGCAAGCTGCATGTCACTTTTCTGTCCGATCCCCCGGCCGCGAAGCCCCTGGATGTGTTTGACGCAGTCAAAGACAAGTCCGAAGAGTATTCCTTTTCCGGTAAGGAGATCTATCTGTTCCTGCCTTACGGGTATGGGAGGACTAAGCTGTCCAACAATTTCTTCGAGAATAAATTGAAGGTTTCCGCGACCACAAGGAACTGGAGGACCGTGAAAGTGCTGGCCGGGAAGCCTAAAGAGAGCTCTAATTGAGTTCACTGTAATCTTAACCGGGAAAAACACTCTAATACTGTGGCTTTCAAGAAGGATCTGCTGCTGTTGGAATGCATACCGAAAGAGGATAAGATGGAGGAGGGCATAGTGATCAGGGAGTTTTTAAAGCTTGCGTTTCCCAAAAAAGTGAAATTTAAACGGATCAAAACGAAAGACGATTTTTTCAAGGCAATTAAACGAAATACCTGCAAATATATCCACATATCCTGTCATGGATACGGGGACGTAGACGGGTATTACATAAAGTTACCAAAGGGCAAAGTTTACCCGAGCGAGTTGGACAGGAGCTCGAATTTGTACGACCGTCATTGTTTTATCTCGGGATGTTCTTTGGGAAAGAAAGCGTTCGCAGATAATTTCATGAAGGCGACGGATTCCGAAGACGTGATCGCGCCCCTGAAAGACGTTTATTTCATAGACGCGGCAGCCTTCTGGATCAATTTTTACTACAACCTTTTTTTCCTGGGCAAGGGAGTCGATAAAAGTTTTGATATCAGCAAACAACAGATCGAGAAGTCGGGTGCCATGCAGTTATGGGGATGGCAAAAATGAATGCGACAGCATTCACTTCTTCAAGCTCTGCTTCAGCGCTTCTACCAGGTTTGATTCCTTCGGCGCCTCCCTTGATTCGCTTACAGTAACGACGACGCCTTTCTCCCTGTTTTTCAGGGCCTTGCGCAGCTCTTCGGCGAACGTGTCCTTGTATTTGCTGATGTCCAGGCGCTTGTTGTAGAGTTTGTCGATGATCTGTTTCGCAAGGTCGACTTCTTCTTTCTTTAGTTTGACCGGCTCCTTCAATTCCTGGATCTCGTCCATGTCCCTGATCTCGTAGGAGTAGTTCAGCGTCGTCAGGATGAGGCCGTTCTTGTATGAGGTGATGGCGCAGACATGCTCTTTCTCGCGCATGACGAACCTGCCGATCGCGGCCTTCGCTGAGAGCATCAGGACCTCCTTGAACAGGAAGTAGGCCTTCTCTTTCGTGTTTTCCGGCGCCACGTAGTAGTGGTTGTTCAGGTATATAGGGTCCAGGGGCCAGTCCACGAATTCGACGATCTCTATGCTCTCGGTCTTCTGGGGCCGGAGTTTCTCAAGCTCTTCCTTGGTCAGGACCAGGTATTCGTTCTTCTTTATCTCCAGGCCTTTGACGACGTCCTTCCAAGCGACTTCTTTGCCGCAGGACGGGCACCAGCGCTTGTATTCGATCGGGGATTTTGTCTCTTTCTCCAAAAGCCGGAAACCCTGGCTATGGCTTTTAACGGCAGGGTAGAGCCGTATAGGTATGTTTACGAGACCGAAGGCGATAGAGCCGGACCATACGTCTTTCATTTTGCTCTTATATTTAGGGGAAGAAAGGCTAAAAGACGCGGAGAGGGGTTATTGCTTTATCCCAAAACCCAACTTTTCATCTACAGGCATCTTCGGCTGCTGGCGGTTGGCTTCGTAATTTAGATAGAAGACGACGTATAAGACCGTGAAAAAGGAGTCCGCTATGCTCTGCAAGGAAGAGAACACGAGGCCCACCGTCATTAGGGCGATTGGCTGTATTAACACATACCCTAGGAGGTTCAGGGGAATGCCTAGTACGTAACTCACGCCTCCTGAGATCATCCCGTAAAAGAACATTATCCCGAAGACTTTCCACCATCTGCCGCGCACCATCTCCTTGCTGTGGTCGAGGGCCGCATTATTGGTTTTGTTGCCGAGGGCCGAGACGTTCATGGAAAAAGACCAGAGGATGCAGTATTTAGTCGCGAAGCCGAGCCAGAAGACCAGGAGGATGAGCGCCCCTATCCCCAATAGCAGGATGACTGCGACGGAGGATATCCCTCCCTTGAGGATCAGGTAGAACAGCACCATGAGAACTACGAGGGGTGAGAACAGGTAGGTGAATAGGATGATGCTGGTCATTGCCGCATAAGGCCATCTCGAGAGCGCCTTGCGGATCGCCGTTGCTAACGTAATGGGTTCGCCGTCGATGTCCGCTTTTACCATGAACGCTATCGCGACGTTCGACAGCAGCCCGAACAGGAAAGTGAGCATGAAGAGTATCACGACCGCCGCTATCGTCTGCGCGTCTTTGAGATCCATGGACAGGAAGACCGAGCCCATCGCCAGGTATAACGGGACCGACGTCAGCAGGGTGACTGCGGCTATGGCGGCAAAGTTCCTGGTGAATATCTTCCATGCGGAATCCAGCATCATCTGGACCGAGTATTCCTTCGAGTATATCGGTTTCTCCATTTTTTTATAGCCGGTTTATGACCGGCTCGCGTTGAGTGGGATCTGTCGGAGGTTTGGCTTCGTCCCTGGCTTTGTCGAGGTTCAGGAAGTATATCGTCCATGCGACGGTGTAGAATGATGTTGCGACATTGATTCCCGTTATGCATATTAGATATATTACGTTATAGAGCGGGCTTTGTGGGATATATAAGTCCGCAAAGTACATTAAGAGGAATAGTGGTATGACCGGCGCCAAAGAGAGCAGGCTGAAAGAGACCGAGTAGCCCAGGACCTTCCACCACCTGCCCTTGACCAGGGACTTGCTGTAGGACAGAGCCGATGTGCCTGATTTATCGCGCAGGACGACGGCGAACGTCGCGAAAGACCAGT
>CAIYYO010000226.1 GCA_903930485.1 Methanobacteriota archaeon | reverse complement strand
TCTAACATCAATACGAAAGAGATCTACAAGACCTCGAGGATGGTCAGCAGCCTTACAGGCGTGATAGTCCAGCCGAATAAAGCGATCGTTGGAGGCAACGCCTTCGCGCACGAGGCCGGCATCCACCAGCACGGCATGCTGAAGGATAAGAGGACTTACGAGATAATGGATGCGTCGGCCATCGGCATAACCGAATCGAAACTGGTGCTCGGAAAACACTCCGGACGCGCCGCTTTTGCGAACAAGCTCAAGGAAATGGGCTTTACCCTTTCCAAGGAAGAGATCGAGAAGGCGTTTGAGGAGTTCAAGGCGCTCTGCGACAAGAAGAAGAACGTATCAGACAGGGACATAGAGGCGCTTGTCAGCGACGAGGTCCTGACCATCCCGGAGACATATTCCCTGAAGTCGCTTGACGTAAAAGCAGGGACCGTAAGAAAACCCACTGCGACCGTCACTATCGTCGCCAAGGGAAAGACCATCAAGGCTACTGAGACCGGCTCAGGGCCCGTTGATGCGGTATACAAGGCGATAACGAAACTCACAAAAGTGAAAATTAAACTTGTTGATTATGTCATCCAGGCGATAACAGGCGGCACAGACGCGCTTGGAGAGGTCATGGTAAGGATAGACGAAGCAGGCAGGATATATTCGGGACACGGCTCCGACACGGACATACTTGTTTCATCCGCGAAAGCTTATATCAACGCGATAAACAAGCTGACCCACAAGAAGGAACTGAACAAGACAACTACTGCTCAACTGTGATGCAGGTGAGCGTCCTCGCCACGAATCCCGTGGCTTGAATCCTCTTCACGATCAATTCACCGAGAGATTTAAGGTCGGCGGCCTCCACAAACGCTATCACGTCGTAAGGACCCGTCACCAGATGGACCGTCTTCACGCCCTGTATCTCCTTGATTATATTGACCAGGTCGATGCCTTTTCCCGGAAGAGCTTCAATTAAGATGTAAGCCGATGTTTGCTTCATATGTTGCCTCCTTTTTTCTGGACCTTGTTATCCCGGCCGGTTTCATTTTTAACAGCGCTTTCTTGTACAGCTCGACATATTTTTTCGCCGAAGAATCCCAGGAATAATCCAGGTTCATGTCCCTAATCATCAGCTCTTTCCATTTCTTCTTGTCCTTGTAAGCCCCGATCGCCCGCTTTATGGCGTCGTGCAGAGCTTCTGATGTGTATTCCTCAAAAACAAAACCGGTCTTTCCGTCGATTACGGTGTCAGCCAGGCCCCCGGTCTTCCTGACCACCGGTACTGTGCCGTATTTGTAGCTGATGAGCTGTCCCAGCCCGCACGGCTCGTAGCGTGACGGCATCAGGAACATGTCGCTTCCCGCATAGATAAGCTGGGCAAGCGCCGAGTCAAATCCGAGGTTCAGGCCCAGGTGCTCCGGATATTTGCTTTTCATCTGCTTGAACAGATCGTGGTACTTGGGCTCGCCGGTCCCCAGAAGGACTATCTGGAGGTTCAGGTGCATTATGTTCTCGATGTCAGCGGCCAGTATGTCGAAGCCTTTCTGGTCTGCAAGCCTTGATATTATCCCGATGAGCGGCACTTCCGCCTCCGGAAGCCCGTTCTTTTTCTGCAGCTCGAACTTGTTCAATGCTTTTTTATCGATGTTCTTCGGCCCGTATTTCATCGGGATCAGGTCATCGGTTTCCGGGTTCCACAGGTCGTAATCTATGCCGTTGACTATGCCGTACACGTCCTTCGCCCTGGACCTTATGAGCCCTTCCAGGCCGTGGCCGTATTCGGCCGTCTGTATCTCTTTGCTGTAAGTATCAGATACCGTATTGATGACGTCAGCGTAAATGAATCCGGCCTTCGTGAGGGCGATCTTCCCCCAGAATTCCAGGGTCTCGGGCGTGAAATGGAAACCGTATGTTCCCTCGTCGCCGACGGACTGCACCCGGTACCTGAACATCACATCCGGGGCTTTCTCAAAGTTCACCCTGGCGACTATACCCGCCCCGCCGATCGGGATCCTGTCG
>CAIYYO010000225.1 GCA_903930485.1 Methanobacteriota archaeon | reverse complement strand
GATGAAAGAGAAAAGAGATTACGTCATCCAGGTCGGCAAAGAGCATTATTGCGGCAAAAAGTACGACAGTCTGGCCAGGTTCATACACTATTTTTACCAGATAGACCTTATCCGCCAGCTGGATCCCGAAAACATACTGGAGATCGGCGTAGGCAACAGGACTGTGTCGAATTACCTCAGGCAGCAGGGCTATGAAATAACCACATGCGACCACAACAAGGAACTAGAACCGGATCACGTTGCCGACATAAGGGAGCTCGGTTTTGAGAACGAATCTTTCGACGCAGTCATTGCGTGCGAAGTGTTGGAGCATATCCCTTGGGGGGATGTGGACAAGGCATTGGGGGAATTATCAAGGGTATCGAGGAGATACGCCGTAGTCTCCATCCCATACTCAGGAATACCTTTCGAGCTTCTTTTAAGGATACCTCTGCTGGGAAGGATAACAAAAAAGCCTTACATTGACCTGTTCTGGATGGTCCCGCGCTTTTACTCCGGGATAAAGTTTACAGGCGAGCATTACTGGGAGATGGGCCGCAAAGGCTATCCGATCGGAAGGGTCAGAAAAACGTTCAGAAAAAGGTTCAAGATCGTTAAGGAGGTCAGGCCGCTGCTCGACTACGGCCACTACTTCTTCGTCCTCGAAAAGATATGATCGGGCCCGTCAGCGCCCTGCTTTTTCCTTTATGAGAGACTCGTATTCGGATACCTGCTCTTTTCCCACCCTTTCGAGCGAGAATTCTGCCTTGACCTTCTCTATGCAGCGGCGGCTCATCCTTTCATGTGCTGCGGGATCCCCAAGAACGCTCACGATGGCTTTGACAAGCTCCTTCGTATCCGTCGTCTTCAGCAGTATCCCGTTCCCGCCGTCCTCGATCACGTCGCTGATGCCGCCCACGTCGGTCGCTATAGCCGGGACGCCATAGGCACAGGATTCGAGCAGGGTCCTTGAGAAGCCTTCGAACCACCAACACGGAGAAACGGTCAAATACGCTATCGAGTAATACTCTTTAAGGTCTTTGGGGTCGACGTATCCTATGAACCGCACTTTCTCCTTGAGGCCGTATTCTTCGGCCATCTTTTCAAGGGAGATGTAATAATCCGTGCGGACCTTAGAATAGCTTCCCCGTCCGATGACCAACAGAACGGCTCCTTTGACATATCTCATGGCCTCGATCGCCCTGTGGACTCCCTTGTCCTCGGTCACCCTTCCCACGTAGAGAATCACCCTGTCATCGGGCTTTATTCCCAGGCGCTGCTTTAGATCGGTCTCTACCTTTTCCTGAGGCGGCAGTATCAGAGGTATGACCTTCAATTTTTTTTCGTCGTATCCGTTGCGGACGAACAGGTCCTTTAAGGCGTTGCTTATGGGAAAGAACCGATCTATCTTTCCTTCGAAAAACCTCTGCTCAGCCATGTTCATCGACCGGTATGCGTACTTGACCAGGCCTTTGACCCGGCCGGCAATGCCGGGTCTTTCCCTTTCCATGAAGCAGCGGTACATCCCTTTGTCTGAACAGGTCATGCAGATGTTCTTTTCAGGGTTCACGCAATTCCCGGTACCGCACACCCATGGCGCATTGATCGTCTCAACAAGCGGGATCTTCTCTCTTTTAAGGATCCATGAAGTCATGTAGGAGGACTCGTAGTTCAGGAGGTGGACGATGTCTGGCCTGATTTTTTTTACGAATCTCCAGGAGCGGTAAGCAATCTGCATGTACATTCCTTCGAGGTTCAGGAAATGAGACAGCAGAGGTATTCTGGAATAGATTATCGGGAAACGGTATACCTTGATCCCGTCCAGGTCTTCTTCGAAGTACTTTCCCGTCGTGAACGTGAGGACCGATACGTCGTGGCCGAGGGCTTTCACGGCTTTCGCATTGTAGTAAGCCGATATCTGTCCCCCGCCGGTCGCGTCCGGGTAGAACCTGCGCGAGACATATAAGACTTTCATTATCGGGAGGTGTATTTTATCTTATTCTCTTTATTTAAAGAAAAACGAAGATATTTGTGTGTCCACAGACACACAGACATGAAAGTAACTCTCATTTTCGGGGAATTGAACGCATTCAGGATGAAAGTTATGCGGCTTTTATATTCTGGAGGCTCGTTTATCACCCGCTCGATCCCGTGAAGGGCATCTGTCACATTCTCTCCAGGAGGTTCGAGACAAAGATCGAGATGACGGTCTACAGAGTCATGAGGACGTTTATCCAAAAGCCCACGGCATAAAAAAAAGGTATACGCAATTTCCGAGGGCTTGATGGCTCACCCTGAGGTGTATTAATACGAACATTAGTAATAATTGACAGGCATTAAAGCCTTATCCTAAATGTTCTTTTAAACCCGTATAATCAAGTTTAATATTAAAATGATACATAACGAGGAGGGATCATTAAAATCAGATAATAAACATGAAAGGCCCTTCGGGATAACCATAATCTCTGTATTATTTATTCTAGCGGGAGTACTTGAATTAGCGGGTCTGATTACGGGGTTTATTTTATTTTCCTCACTATCCACATTGACCAGTTCGTCACCAGCTGAAAAATCGGTTTCCCAAAATGTTCAATCAATTGTTTTAAATATATTACTTACAAGACTTCCTGGATTGATACCTGCAATACTCTTTCTCATCTTAGGCTTAGGTTTGTTTAAAATAAGAAAATGGGCTTGGATAGCAACATTGGTGATACTCTCATCTAATTTTGCTTTCTCAGTAATTCACCTAGATCTATTGTCATTCATTATTTGTTTGGTGATCCTAGCCTACCTCCTTGAGGGCGAGGTAAAAGATGCTTTTTCTATTTCAAAAAGGACAGGTAGTCTGATGCAGAAGCTGCCAATACTCGGCTTTATAGGTGGATTGATCATCCTTGGGTATTTATCCGCATTCAGCCCGGGTAATCGGATTACTGGCAGTAATAAAGGAAATGAATATTATGAGATGCAAGCGCTGGACCATAATGATCTGTCGTTATGTGATAAAATAAATAATCAGAGCCAAAGGGATAATTGTTATAGTGAGATGGCGAGACTTCGAAAGGATCCTGAAATATGCTCAAAGTTGAGCGAAAAAGAGTCTTCTGAGTACTTACAAGACGAGTGCTATAAAAATGTCGCATTGCAAGCCATGAATGGTACCATCTGCAATAAGATTATTCTGAATAAAACAGCGGCTGAATATTGCTTGTCCCTCGTTGATTTCCGTTACATTCAGGAAGCGGAAATAGAAAATAACTCTTCACTTTGTGAAAAAATGATCGAAGTTGAGGGTGACATCACAACTACGAAAGAGCATTGCTATGGAATTGTTGCACAAAGAGACTTCTGATGCATTTCTCGTATGATAATAACGCCGCCTTCGCCAGCCCATTCGCTTCATTTTAGGCCCCGGCGACTTTTATTTTTCAGCTTCGTCGAATGTTGCACTAAAATCAAGCCCCTCCATGCGTTCGGGCGAATATTACAGCGATTTACGCGGCTCATTCGACCGCGGCCTCTCTCAGCCCTAATTCCGCCTTTGGCGGAACTTCGTTAAATCGCATAGGCTAGTCGATGGTCTGATAGTTCTCGAAGCCCTTGCGCAGCTCCTCCCACTCCATGTGCGTCCCCTTGCGCGCGATATGTCCGGCCGTGCGGAAGCCCATGTCCATGCAATCCGCGATCCCAACGTAGTTGAAATATCCCGACCGACCGATGGAATAAAGGTTCTTCAACCCTCCGAGATAAGCCATCACCGTCTGCCGATGTTCTTCGTAGCCTATGTCGTAGACCGGATAAGCGTCCATGATCCTCTTCGTAAAGCACTCAGTAACGTCTTTTTCAGAGAGTATCCCGGCGCCGGAGAGCTGCGAGACGACGATCTCCTTGAGCTTTTCATCATTCATCTTCCAAATCTTGTCTCCGGGACTGCACGTGAGCTCGCATGTCAGGACTGTCTTGTCTTTCGGGATCATGTAGGGCGAGAAGTTTTTCTGCTCGAATATCCTGTTGAACGCGTACTCCTTCTCCGGGAACAATATCCAGTTGTCTTCGAAGAGCCTCGGCTTGTTCACGGCCAGGTAGACTAGGACCAGGTTCTTGTGCTTCAGGCGGTCTACGGCGTTGGCAACGTCCCTTATGGGCGCAGGCTCCATGATATGGAGCAGCTCCTTTACGGGCATGGTTGAGACGTAATAGTCGGCCTCACACGACGTTCCATCCGAGAACTCGGCAGATGCTATGTGGCCATTCTCAAGCACCACCTTGTGAATCTCCTTTTTGAGGTGGATCTTTCCCCGGTGGGCGTGTATCTTCTCTGCCATCTTGTTCGAGACCTCTATTATACCCTTTTTGGGGTAGTGGAATACAGATGCGCTGAGCTCTTTTTTTCCGCGGTCGCCGAAGACAGTCCTCTTGGCCAGCTCCGAGAGGCTCGGCACGGAAGCACTGCTCTGGGCCAGGCTTGCTGAAAGCGTGTCGGGCTCGCCCCATACCTTTCTTGCGTAAGGCTTGGATATCATAGAGTAGAGCTTTGTCCCGAATCGGTCCTTCAGGTATGATTCGTAGGATGCATCTCCCGGGGCTGTTTTATTTTTTTGCAGGATCGCGTACAGATAGGATGAACCGAGGCTCGCGGTCGTTACCGGATTCAGGCCGAGGAGGAGCTGCGGCATCCTTACAGGGTAGTCGTAATACTTGCCTTCGAGGCGTATCCGGCTCCTTTTGGGTATTTCAAGGAGGTCG
>CAIYYO010000224.1 GCA_903930485.1 Methanobacteriota archaeon | reverse complement strand
CGGTGGATTTGACGGTGTAGTTCCATCTCAGGTCGAGATAGTCGGCCGTAGCGCAAGAGGCCAGGACAAGGCATGCCAGCAGAATAATTAATAAACCTCCCCTTTCCATTTTTACTGTTTTTTCCCCTATTCAGATATTAAACGCATCAAGTTAATATATCTCAGACGTGCATCGAGACCACGGCCATCGAGAGCACTCCGTAAATAACCATCGACATGATGGCCGTCGATATCGGCGTAATTATCCCGCCCACGAATATTTCAGCGGCGAGACTTCTGTTCACCATGCCTGCGCCTTTGGATATCCCGACCCCGACGAGGCCTCCGAGTATCGCCTGCGTCGTCGATATCGGCATCCCGACTATTGTGTAGAAATAGATGACGAGGCCTGCCGAGAACTGCGCAGTGAACGCGGTAAGAGGATCTATGAATGTAATATTCCTGCTCACGTTGTTCACGACCTTTTTTCCGAAAGACATTATCCCGAAGCACATCGAACCGATGACCAGCAGGAGTACTAAAGTCCTGTCGGTCACGGTACCGGACCCTAACACCAGGCCGACCGGGTTGCCTATGTTGTTCGCGCCAAGTCCGTAAGCTACGAAGGCGGTCGCTATCACGGCAAGTATCCTGAAGGACTGCCCGTAGACCATCAGGCTCACCCTTTTCGAGAGAGGCACGAGGAAGGCTTTGTAGAGCACGTATGCTACCAGGACGGAAAGTATCGGCGTCAGGAACCACGAGATGACGATGTCCCGTAGCATGGTCTGGTTGAAGTCCTTCATGACGCCTATCGCGAACACCGAGCCTGCGAGCCCGCCGACTATGGCGTGGCTCGAAGAGACCGGGAGGGCGAGAGAAGTAACGACGGCTATGAATATGACTGTCGCAAGAAGTGCGGACAATGCTATCAGCTTGTCCTTCTCAAGGTCTTTCTGCGGCAGTATCCCGTTGCTTATGGTGTTAATCACCGGCCCGCTCTGGAGAAAGGCGCCTGCGATCATCAGCACCGCGACGAGGGCGGCCGCCGTCCTGTAGCTGGTGATGTTCGGCCCGACGAGAGTGCTGACGACGTTGGACGCGCTGTTCGCGCCTATGCTCCATCCCACGAAGACGGCCGCGATGACTATCAGGGCAGAAATTGTATCCATCTCGGTTTAGACCTTGTGCATAAGCACTATCAGCGAGAGGGCGTCGGATGCGTCTTCGGCCTTGTCCGAGATGTCGGCCACGAACTCTACGAGCTTCGTCAGCAGGTGTATCACCTTCGGGCTCTTCGCGTCCTCCCTGTATATCTGCTGGTAGGCCTTGTACGTGATCTCGTCGGATTCGTGCTCCTTGGTCCTTATCTTCCTTATGATGCTCCTCATGACGTCCAAGTTTTCGAGTTGGTCTATGCTCTCTGACAGGAGGTTGACGCTGTCTAGGGCTTTGCCTATCCCTTCCTTGACCAGTACCAGGAGCTCGCTTGAGACCTCTTCGCGCTTGAGGAAGTAGAGCATCTTGGAGGCGTCTTCGGCGGTGTCCGCAACTTTGTCGACGTTCTCTGCAAAGTCGAGTATCCTGCTCCTGCTTATCGGAAGAAAGGCTCCTGAGTAAAGGTCTTCCTCTATCTCCCTGCGCAATTTGTCGGCCTTCTTTTCGATGAGGTCGACCTTCTTCTGCTTTTCCAGGAAGCACGCGTTGTCGCATTTCTCG
>CAIYYO010000223.1 GCA_903930485.1 Methanobacteriota archaeon | reverse complement strand
GATTTTATTGCATACTTTTTGGCACGCGTTTCCGATCCGACCATGGGATATTCTATTGGCATCTTGGACCCGTTCCAGGGTATGATTTTGCCTTCTGCAGATCGGAGATGCATCATTTCCGACATGAACATCTGTACTGGCATGAAATGAGTTGTAAAGAAAAGGATTTAAGCGATTATGCGCAATAGGCTTTATGGACGAGCTTAGGGAGAAGCTGCATTACGTTTCTGTGACCGGCATAATCAGGAAGGATGGCAAATATCTGATATGCAAGCGCAGCCCGAACGAAAAGGCCTTCCCGAACAAGTGGTGCGTACCGGGCGGCAAGATAGAGGTCAGAGATTTCGTCAATACGAAAAAGGACACGAGCGCCCATTGGCTGGACATATTCGAGAAGACGCTCAGGAAAGAAATACTCGAAGAGACCGGACTGAAAATAAAAAACATAGGCTATGTCTCTAATCTCGCTTTCATCAGGCCGAACGGATTCTCAACAATAATAATAAGCCTTTATGCCGAGCACGCTGACGGAGAAGTCAAGCTCGATAAGGAAGAGCTCGTCGATCATGCATGGGTCAGCCTCGATGAGGCTAAGAAGTATGACCTGATTGAAAACATCTGGGAACAGATGCAAAAGGTAGACGGCTTCTTTCAGGGCAAGTAGCCCCAGGTCTGCAGCCTGTCCGAATCCTGCGCCCACCTGTCGCCTATGTCTGTCCTATAGAACAGGTTCGGCACCATTATGTTCTCTACGCGCTTGTACGCCTGCTCCTGTGCGTCCTTCATTGTCGGGCCAGAACCAGTGATTATCAAAAGGTATCCGCTGTAGCCAGTGACCAGCCAGTCATCGCCGACCTTCTTTACGTCGCCTATGTGCACGCCGTCATAGTTCGGTTTCTTGAAAAGTATTGTAGCATCTTCGGAAAACTTCCTGTAAGTGTCAGGGTCGTCGAAAGGAAACGGCGGGACCGCGACTACGACACCGAGCTGGAACCCGGGCTTTGTCTTCAGCTCGTAGTCTTCCCCATGCGCGATCATGTAAAGGAACTCCCCTATCGGGTTGATGATGCCTTCCATGTGTATGTTCAGCGTCGGCCATCCGAACCTGCATGTGAACTCCAGCGGATGTATGCCGTTCGCATTGACGATGCAATTGATGTCTATGTAACCGACGTATCCTGTTTCTGCCAACTTTGGCGCCATCTTCCCGAGCGTAGCATTGAATATGACATTCGGTTGGCACCAATACATAGACGTACCCATCTCTCCTGTGCTTGGCCCCTTCTCTCCAGGGAAAAGTTTCTTGTGCTCGAAGTTGACATTGATGGGCGTTATGAACTTCTTTCCGTTGAAGTACGCGCCGACCGCTATCTCCACTCCTTTCACGAACTTCTGGAGCTGGAACGACTTCATCTTCTTGGACCAATTCTTCTTGTAGTGCTCGAGCATCTGAAGCATGTCCATCCCGTCGTCCTCCTGGCCCACGAACAGAAGCTCCTTTTCGCTCGCTATCTTTCCGCAGGGCTTGAGAACGTAGCGTCCTGGTTTGTCCCTTACGAATTTTATTGCGTCATCAAAATCAGTGAAGTCCCAATGGGGCAGCACGATTATTCCG
>CAIYYO010000222.1 GCA_903930485.1 Methanobacteriota archaeon | reverse complement strand
GCGAATTTGATTGGCGAATACTATGTTTCTGTGTTGAGTTTAAGCGCAGGGACAACGAGTCATGAATCCTTTTCCACCTACGCTTGGAACTGCAGTGCGCCAAGCGACATCGTTAAAGTATGCGCCGACAGCCATCACGAGGTCTCGGAATTGGATGAGACGTTGGAGAGCAACTGCCTGACCGTGACATTGACCTGTCCGACGCCGACGACTACGTCCTCGACGACAACCACTTCGTCGACTACTACGACTACGACCTCGACGACGGCCTCTTCGTCGACTACTACAACCACGACCTCGACGACGACCACTGCGCCGCTTGTGGCAGTCGCTAAGATAGGCGTCACAAGCATAAGCCTCGGTAGCTCGGTCTCGACGGTCACGGGAAAGACCATCTATTTCGACTGCTCGGCCTCGACGGGAGCGATTAGCAGCTATAATTGGGATTACGGCGACGGCGTGTCGACTACTTTTAATTCGCCTTCGATGAAGACGCATAGTTATGCCGGTCCCGGGAGTTATTATCCCACGCTCACTGTCTACGACTCCTTGGGCAATCAGGCGACGGCTACGGTATCTGCGTACATATCAACTACAAGTTCCTCAACCTCAAGCAGTTCTTCTTCGTCCAGCAGTTCTTCTTCCTCGACCACTGCCAGATCCTCGACGACGTCTTCCACCCCCACGGCAACGACCCTGCCAGACGCGAATGCGATAGCGGTGGCGCTCCTCAGGGTCCAGGCAGGCGGCCTCGCCAAGTCCGTCACGGCTTCGACAGGAGAAGACGTCTACCTAAGAGGCTACCAATCAACGGGAAGCATCCAAGGAGGGGTCCAGAACAGCATAGTGCAGTGGACATGGACCTACGGAGACGGAGCCGCCGACACATTCAGCGACCCTTTAGGCTCTCACAAATACACAAACCCCGGAACTTATACTGTAGAGCTGCGAATAGTAGACACAAGCGGAGCGCACGCCTCGGATACGGCGACTGCGATCATAATTTCCACGTCGACAACGGTCCCGCAATCTTCTACGACGGCTTCTTCCACGACGACGCCGATCGCATCAACCACGACTACGGCCTTGGGGGGTTCGGGCAGCTCAACCACATATGTTTCAACCACGAAGAAGACCACCGCGACAAGTACCAGGATAGTCACCACCGCATCGGCTCCTACGACGATCTATGTTCCTGCGACAACTGTAGTCCCGACGACTTTATGGGGCGGGGAAAGAAATGCCGTCCAGATTCCGATCCCCACGACTGTAACGCGTTCCCAGGGCAACTCGGCTGGTACCACGGTCACAAGCAATCCGAATGCCATGACGACCACGACGCTGGATCTGCGTCTCGTAGTAGCAGCCGGCGGGCCTTATACGGGCGAAGTCGGACAACTGTTTTATTTCAAGGGCAACAGCTCTTTGAAGGACGAGTACGTCTCGGCTTATAGCTGGGATTACGGGGACGGCAGCGAGGGAATCGGGAAACAGAGCAATCACTCTTACCAAAGGCCCGGGCTCTACAACGTGACGCTGACTGCGAAAGACATAAACGGCGGAACAGATTCGCGCTCGACGGTAGCTTACGCGCATACCGTTGAATTGTCGGTGGACGTCGACACCGCCCCTTCGGGGCAGAAATACAATTACGGCGACTCACAGGAAAGCCTGCAAGTCAACGTCTCATACCCGGACAATCGGAAGTTCGAGTCGATGCAGATATACGGCGAATTATCGGGCAGCAAAAACGTCAATACGTCTTTCAAGAAAAACCCCGACGGCGCTTTCGTCGCGACGGTAGACTACCCGATCATGAAGGAAGACGGGCTTTTCCTTGACGTATACGTGAACGCCACCGACAGGTTCTATAACAGCGGAACGGATTTCGAGAGGCTCCTTGTGGCGTCTTCGGATCCCGGATTGGATATTATGGTTGAAAGGCCGGTATCCCGTTTATTCGCCCCTGGGCAGCTGCTTCGTTTTGCCGTAAAATTAACCGGGCCCGAAGGCTGGCTGGCAGATATTAGCAACCTCACGCTGTATGAAAGCTGGACAAAAAATTCTTATCCGCTCGGGCAGGAAGGCGACGCGTACTGTTTGGCTTACAGGATGCCTGTGGACGCAAAGCCTAAGGTTCATCTGTATGTTTACGGCAACGGGTCGTCGGGGTCGAAGGAATTCCATGCATACAAGGACCTGGAGATAAGCGTGTCAAGGAAGCTCGGACTCGCTCTCGCTTATCCGACGCCTGCCGACCAGTCGCAGGGCCTTGACATGATAAAGCTGAACGTGACCTATCCCGACGGTGAACCCTTCGAAGGCGGCAGCCTCAACGCACTGGTAGACAACTCGAGCGTCGTCCTAGAAAAGAGGGATGGTCTGTTTTACGGCAGCTATAACTTCCGAAGGGAGAAGCCGGACCTGTACGTAAAGGTGTGGGACGTTTACGGCAACGTCGGAGAGTCAGTTTTCACGGTATTCGACGACCGCGTCCTGAACGGATTAGAGCTCGGCGCCCTCATAGTAATGGCGCTCTTCTTTTTGGCCGCTCTGTTTTTCGGATTCACCGGAAGCTCGTTTTATTCCAGGAGGAAGAAGCCGAGAGATGCGCTTAGAAAAGAATACGACGAGCTGGACGAGAACATAGTGGCTTTGAAAAAGCTGATGGAAGACATAAAGAAAGAATACTATACGCGGAAGATCTCGGCAGAAGACGCGCAACGCCGGCTTCTGGATTACCAGGAGGAGCTTAATATCGAGACTTCAAAGATCCGGAGCGTCCTTGAAAACATGGGGCTGGACAAAAAGGACGTCGAGGGCCACGAGGAGCTTATCCGGTGGCTTGTCGAGAAGCTCGAAGCCAAGGAGAACAAAGAGAAGATCAAGCGGGTGATAGTGGATTCGGGCGTCGACACGGGCATCGTGGAAAGGGTGAAGAGAGTATTCGCAGTCCATTGATGACCGTCTGCGGATGACTTCCTTCGGAAGTCACATATAATCCGAAAGGCTGACCTGCTTGGATAAGTCGTTGGTGAAAAGGGATTCTATGTCTCTTTTGAGCATTTGTAGTCTCTGCTTCATATAGTCGCCCGTTCCGTATTTGTCTGATAGGTTGATGGAGATGTCCAGGTATTTGGAAACCGAGCCTTGCGTGACCGTGAGCAGGAGTTTTCCGCCGCATTTCGTGCACTTCCCGGCAAGGGGGACACGCCGGTATGAGGCGTTGCATTTGACGCACCGGAATTTCTGCATCGAGAAGGCCCGGAGGTTTCCGTAGG
>CAIYYO010000221.1 GCA_903930485.1 Methanobacteriota archaeon | reverse complement strand
GGGAGGATGTATGTAAGCGACAGATAGAGGTAAACCATCCATGGATCCAGGCCTAATGTATAAAGGCTGTAGGGTATGGCCGCCACGGGCCCGAGCAGGTATGCGAGCAATAGGTAATAGAGGATTTTCAACCTGAGACTAGGAAGGATACCCCGAACAGCACGCTTAGTATGCGATTCAGGACCATCTTGAGCCATCCGAGGTACGGAACCCTTATCCAGCCCCGCGCCAGCACCTGCGAGTCGGTCACCGGGAGTATGCCGCTGCACTGGTCGGTGCCCCGGTTATTGTCTCCCTTAGTTATGTAGAACCGGAAGGTGCCGGTCTTGGGGAATTCCTTATAGAGACAATTAGGATTACCGCTCTGGCAGGAAAGAACGTATGGGATGAACTTCTCCTCGAAATCCTTTTGCGTGAAACAATCAAGCGTGCCGTCGACGCTGCCTATCGCTCCGTCTTTTACGTTGACTATCCCGACCACGCGGTGGATTATCGGCTCGTTGCCGGTAGACCTCCGGTCCCTCCGGTATATGACTACGTCGCCTAATTTAGCCTCGCCGAAGAACGGCAATATCGTGCCCTTGCCGTCCGGGGTTATCACTAGTATCATATCCCCCACCGAGAAACCGCTGCTTAGAGGATACTTCGTCGGATCCGCACCGGGATTCCGGTCCTTGATCCACTGCTGCCAGGTGCTGCTCGCGTCGTAGCGGCAGGAACTGTCGAGAAGCAGCGGGCCTACGACGTCCGCGAACGCGTAGCTTATGGAGCCGATGTAATCGTCCTGGTGGAGCATGCTGCAGGAAACCACGGCGACTAAAGGCACGGGCATATTCGCCCCCAGGAGTAGCCGGAGCAAGATCAATATAACGATCAGCGACCCAAGGACCTCGAGGATCTCTTTCCAGAGAGGCTTTCCCCCGGCTGAAGCCTTTTTCTCTGAAGAAACGCGTTGTTTGGCGGGGCTCATCTTCGCGAATCCATTTTTGAATTTGAATAAAGAATATATTAATTAGTGAATAGCCCATAAAAAGTAAAACACATTAAGATGGAATACGCGAAAAGGATGACAAGGATAAAAGAGTCTACGACCTTCAAATACTCGGCTCTTGCGAGGAAGCCGGGAGTTATCGACCTCACCATAGGCAGGACCAACTACGACACGCCGAAGGCGATAAAGGACGCGACCAAGAAAGCCCTCGACGAAGGAAAAGTCCACTATACCCCGACCAAGGGCATACCGGAGCTTCGGGAGAGGATAGCCGAAAAACTGATCGCAGTCAACGGAATAGAAGGCATCGACAAAGAAAAGGTCCTGGTCAGCGCGGGCGCAAAGCAGCTGATATTCGAAGCCGTCCTCGCGACAGTCAACGAAGGCGACACGGTGGCGATACCGGACCCGTCGTGGGTGAGCTACGAATCCATCGTGGAATTCGCGGGAGGAATGGTCGATTGGCTTCCGACGTATCCCGAGGAGGGATTCATACCCGGAGAGAGGTTCTTCTCCGCCCTCGAGAACTCTATGCCGAAGCTGATTTTCCTGAACAGCCCGAACAACCCGACGGGCGCAGTCTACCCAAAGAAGGTGATAAAAAGGATAGCAGACATCGCTGCAAGAAAGAACGCCTGGCTCGTATCCGACGAGATATACGAGGAGCTGATCTACGAAGGCGAGCACTTTTCGGCAGGCAGCATCTACGACAAATGCATAGTAGTGAACGGCTACTCAAAGAACCTCTCCATGACGGGATGGCGCCTCGGCTACGCCGCCTGCAGGGACAAGGAGATCATCGACAAGATGAATATGATACAGGAGCAATCGGTGTCCTGCGCCACGTCGTTCGCCCAGTACGGAGCCGTCGCGGCATACGGAAAAGATGCAGGCAAAGAAACGGCAACAATGCGCGAAGACCTGCGCAAGAGAAGAGACTATTTAATCGGGAGGCTGGAAGACCTGGACGTCGTGTGTGTCAAGCCCTCGGGCGCCTTCTATGCATTCCCGTCATTCAAAGAAGACGACGACATAAAACTGGCGGACAAGCTGATAGAGAACGGAGTCGCGACCGTGCCCGGCAGCCCCTTCGGCTCGAAAGGCAAAGGATGCCTCAGGCTCTCATACGGCGCATCCAAAATAGAGGAGCTTGAAGAAGCCGTGAAACGGATTGAGAGAACGATACAATAAAAAGATGAACCTCATTCCGGAAGACGTTCTGAAGAACATCGGCCTGATCTCGATAATCGCAGTCGCAGGATTCGCGATACTCCTGGTTACGGCCCTCGTCCTGACCTACGTCATGTTCAGGAACACGAAGATCATCAGGTTCATAAACAACCGGATAAGCAGCGCGGTGCTCAAAATACTCCTCCTGATACTTGACCTCCTGTACATGCCTGCCAAAAAGATCATAATAATGCTCGGCGGCAACGACATGATGATAGACACGGTTTCGACGGAGATAAGGAACATCCTGTACAAGAACAGGTTCTCAGAAGTCCCGTTCCAGGACCGTGTGATAATACTTCCACAATGCCTGCGGGCGCTCGAATGCCCTGCGAAGTTCAGTTCGGTGGAAGGGGCGCGCTGCGTCGGCTGCGGCAAGTGCAAGATAAAAGAGATCAACGAGAAAGCGAAAGAGCTCGGCTATAAAGGCGTATACATCGCCCCGGGCGGGGGATTCGTGAAAAGGATCCTCAAGAAGGTCGTGCCGAAAGCCGTGATCGGCCTCGGCTGCCCGTACGAAGTCAACTGGGGGCTACTGGAGGTGTCCAGCAAGGGGATACCGTGCCAGGG
>CAIYYO010000220.1 GCA_903930485.1 Methanobacteriota archaeon | reverse complement strand
TGTACTCAAGTTTATACGACAATGGCTAAGTTTCTAGAGGCTGAGGCAAGGATCTTCAAAGGGATCTGCATGAACTGCAACGCGAAGAACCCGTCCACTGCGACCAAATGCAGGAGATGCGGCAAGACCTACAAGATCCGAAGAAAGCACAAGAAGAAAGCAGCCAAAGCATCAGTCTAAAGCACAACAACCGGAACGGTCTCAAGATGACGGACAGACTAATATACGTCGCCTTGGCTGTTTCGGTCGTCGGGCTACTAATGCTTACATACGTTTCTATGGTGTTCGACCCGCCTGTGGCAAGCATCGGCTCTATCGGAACCAGCTCTGTCGGTAAGAGCCTCCACGTTGCAGGAAATGTGTCGAGTTTCTATGAATTCAAAGGCGGCAGCCAGACCTTAGTCCTTGACGACGGTACTGGAAAGATAGATGTCTACGTCGATTATTCGATCGCCAAAGCCATCCCTTCTCTTTCCAAGGCTAATAAACTGGACGTCGTCGGCGTCGTGGACGAATACAACGGGGTACTTGAGATCAAGCCCGGCAACCCCGATCAAGTCCGCATCCTTTCATGAAAGTCAATGCCTCAAGTCTTGGCAGCTATGCATTCTGTCCGAGGAGCGTTTACTTGTCGGATTACTTGGGGATCGCTCCGTCGAACGAGGCCGAACTCGCGGAGGGTCTGATCGGGCACGGCATCCGCAAGGAGCTTTTTCTAAGGCAGAGGAGTCTACTGGGCAAAGTCGGAGACGCGGCGGAACTCGAGGTATTGCTGAGGTCAGAGCTCGTTGACATATCTTGTAAGGCGGCGTCCGTTTATTCAAAAAGGTTTCCCGGAATTGATCTGAAGCTGTTCGTTTCCGCAGCCTGTTCAGAGGTTTCTGAGGACATTACGGCATTGATGGAGAGGCTTCAGTACATGCTCTCGGATATGGATCTTGACAAGGCTTTGAGGAATATAACCCCTGTCGAAGTAGATTATTACGTGTCTTCCGATACCCTCGGGCTTACGGGGTTGATCGACCTCGTATATGGGGGTAAGAATTCCTACCCTGTCGAACTAAAGACCTGCACCCCGTCGGACACGATATGGGAAGGCGACAAGCTCCAGGTATGCGCTTACTCGATGCTTCTTGAGGAAAGTTTAGGCTTGAAGACGATCCCTCACGGGTTCGTCGAATACACAAGGATAAGAGAGAGGCGGCCCGTCGTCAACATGGAAAAGCTTCGCGAGAAGGTATTGGGTGTGCGGGACTGCGTACTGGACATTCTGGGCGGAACGACGCCTGACATATGCCCCCACGGCAGCGGCAGGAAATGTTCGTCCTGCGGCCTTACCGATAAATGCTATGAGATCTAGAACCCTCAAACTTTCTTCAGGCCTAGGACGGTTATCTCCGGCCTTGCAAAAAAGCGGATGGGCAAGACCGTAGTACCAACCCCGTTAGTTACGTATACCTCGGTATGGGTCGCTTCCGCAAGCCCGCTCACGTATTTCTGTCCATACTTCGTATTCGTGTAAGGCGCCCACAGGCCGAAGAACGTGATCTGCCCTCCGTGCGTGTGTCCGCTGAGGACCAGGTCGACTTTGTCGGTCTTTATCTTTTCGGCATAATCCGGGTTATGGGATAGAAGGATAACATAATCGTTCACGCTTACGTCGCCCACTGTAGGGGTCAGGTTCTGCGAGTCGTGCCAAAGGTCTCCGACTCCGCCTAATTTAATCCTGCCGTTTCCGGAATCTATCCATACAGCCGTATTATCCAGAGGCGTGATTCCCGCCGCGATCAATCCCTCCCTCGTCTGTTCGGCCCTGCCCCAGTGGTCGTGGTTTCCAAGGACTCCGTATACGCCGAGAGGGGCTTTAAGGTTCTTCAGTTCCGCAAAGCAGGGAGCCATGTCGACCGTTTCCGTATCCATGTAGTCTCCGCCTAACAGTATCAGATCCGGGTTCAGGCTGTTTATTTCGGCAACCAGGTCGTGCACGCGTTCTCTCGAGAAATAGGGCCCGTAGTGGATGTCCGAAATGAATACTATCTTTTTCCCGTCAAACGATGCCGGGACGTCCTTGCTCGCGATGTCTACGTTCTTTACCTCGATAAGGTATGGCTCTATCAGTCCGTAAGCTATAATGGCAATGACTGATAACAGGATCAATGCCGGGAATATTTTCCGGGTTATCTTTTCCATGAATGGACGGCATAATTCGCCTTATAACGCAGCTATGCACTAGAAACAGGATTGTCTTTTTTTTAGTCTACTGAAACAGATTTCTGCTTCATGACCCTGGAAAGGTAGCCCGCTATCTTGTTCCTTATGGACTTGCTCTTGACGGTCGACAGCTCTCCGACCTTCTTCTTGTTGACGTCGAAGTCGGTGCCGAACTCGTCCGGGTACTCCGCCATAAGGTTCTTAGCCACCCTCTTCAAGTAGGTCTGCTTTATTCTTCCCATGGTACTTTACTCGTATTACGGCTTTTTAAATTAATTGCCGGCCCGGGTCAGGTAGTCCAAGAGGTTGAACGTCTTGGGCTTCGTTCTCTCTACCGACGGCTCTCCGCTTATGTTGCCGAGGTCGGATGCTATATTGACTGCGTCATCGAGGTTCCCAAGATCGTCGACGAGGCCCAGGTTCTTGGCGTCCCTGCCCAGGTAGATGCTGCCGTCGGATATGCTCCTCACGTACTCGTAAGACAGATTCCTGTTAGTCGCGACATCGGACACGAAGTCGGAATATATCTCATCCACCATCTTCTGCAGGTCGGCTTTTTCCTCGTCGGTCATAGGACGATAAGGGCTCCCGATATCCTTCATGTTCCCTGACTTGATGACTGTGACGTTGAGCCCCAGCTTCTTGTACAGGCCGTAGACCTGATCGAAAGACATGATGACTCCGATGCTGCCGGTGATGGAGTTCCTGTCCGCGACGATGCGGTCCGCTGCGGATGCGATATAATAAGCCCCGGAAGCCCCTTCCTCGCCGATGCAGGCCACGACCGGCTTCTTCTCGTTCTTGACTGTTGTTTCAAGCTCCTTCGAAGGGATGACGCCCCCGCCCCCGCTGTTGATGTCCAGGACGATGGCCCTTATAGAGTCGTCCTTGTCCGCAGCCGCAAGCTCCTGCTCGATAGTCGAGACGTCCGCGCACTCGGTCCCGCCGGTAAGTATGTTGCCGCCGCAGCCGCCGGAAGTAATCTCTCCCTTGACCGGGATGATCGCGACCTTCTGGCCTACGAGAGGAAAATTGTTGAACTCCAGGTTGGTCGCCAAAAGATAGACGAGGACGACGGTAAGAGTGATGAATGCTGCAAAACAAAGGACGATAAAGACCTTCCAGAACGTTTTCATGAAAACACAAACCGGTTACGAGGGTTATATAATGGGATGATGCGGTAAAAAATGGGACACGGAACAATCACTTTTTATTCGACTCATCACCCGACAACATATGCTCCTTGACGTACTTCCGCCTCTCCTTGGAGACCTTCTTACGCTCCTTGTACGGGTCGACAAGATCGGATTCCGGCTTTTTCGGTTCCATGGGATGATATTGGAGGGAGATGGGAAAACGCGTGGAATCCTTGTAGTCACATAATATATCAATTTTTAAATATGTAGTCACATATAATTACATGTACGTTGAAGTACGCAAAAGGGGCGCAAAAAAGCTCTACTATCTTGCCCATTCTTTTAGAATGGAGG
>CAIYYO010000219.1 GCA_903930485.1 Methanobacteriota archaeon | reverse complement strand
TAAAATGAAACAAAACTGCTTTATAGGAGCCGCAGCGGTCATCCTTTTATTCGCCGCGGCGGCAAGCCTCGCGGAGGCAGGGAACGTCATCGTGAAGAACGGGCAACTGAACGCGTCGAGCTACGTCTCTGGCAGCGATACGGCAAATTTCGCCTACAACATCTTCATGAACCAGGCAGACGGAGGCGTGTGGCTGGACACATACAACAATTTCAACAACGGGATATACCGCAACGCCTCAGGAAGCGTCTTTATAAGGGCTAACGGAGCGGACACGCTTGCGGTCGGCTACGGAGGCAATGTCGGCATCGGGACGACGAATCCGAAGGATAAATTGCATGTTTATCAAGGGAATATCCGTTTAGATGTTCCCGATAGCAGCGTACAAAGCATTGTCGGATGGGAGGCCGGGGACAGTCCTCATATGGGAATTGATTTTAATTATGCTGGTACGGGAGATGCCAATTCGCTGCAAATATCAAATTGGTACAGCACTTATCCGACAAGAATACCTCTTGTTACTTTTCAGCGCGGCGGCAACGTCGGCATCGGTACGACTTCGCCGTCGGCAAAGCTGGAAATTCAAGGTGCGCTCGGCGGCGCCAAGGGCCAGATTTATATTAATTCAACAGGCAACAACGACCATGCTTATCTTTCTTTGGATGCTCCGGCGGGTAGAGAAAGTGCGGTAAACTTCTATAAGGCAGGTATACAAAAATGGACATTGTATTCGCCGGTTAGCAGCAATGACTTGCGGTTGTATGATACTACTGACAGGCTAACGTTCCAAGCAGGCGGTAACGTCGGCATCGGCACGACGTCGCCTTCCGAGAAGTTGAACGTCAACGGCTCCCTGCGCGTGGATAATTCGACGGGTTCGGCAGTCTTGTACGTGAACGCGAGCAATGGCAATGTCGGCATCGGTACGGCGTCTCCTGCCGCCACTCTAGACGTAAACGGCAACGTGAAGCTGGACGGATCGGCCGTTGCAAACTCCTCGAACGAGATCTATTTCGCCGACAATGGCCAGATACGCAGCACGGACGACAATCATCGCATCGTCTTCAACAGGTCGGGCAATCAGCTTGACCTGAGAGAGTACGGCGACATTTACTTGTCTGCTGGCGCTACTGCCGGTGTTGGGACCGGGAAGTTGGTAGTTAAATCCACCGGCTTCGTCGGCATCAACAAGACGAATCCTGCGGCTTTGCTGGACGTGAACGGGCCGATCTATCAGCGCGGGGCCCAGATTCACGCTGACGTCGCCGAGGATTATCCTGCGGTTGGCGTGGTCAAGGCGGGCGATGTCGTTTCTTTCGCCGGCAACGGGTCGGTGGAGGAGGCCGGAGCCGGAGAGAGCGTTGCCGGGGTCATTTCAGAGGATCCTGGCTACCGTATCCGAGGCGAGGAGGGCTGGGTTCCGGTGGCTTTGACCGGCCGGGTTTGGGTCAGGTTCGTGGGAAGCGTCTCTCCGGGCGATTACGTGTTCAGCGTCGGGGACGGCAAGGCCTCCGGCGGTGCGATTTCGCTGGATAACCTGAAGTTGGTCGTGGGTAAGGCCCTGGAGTCGAAGGATTGCGCGAACGAGTGCCGGCTTATGGTGATGGTAGGCAGGATGTGATCTATGAAGAGTATTTTGCGATAGGGCTAAGTAATCCTCGCGGCGGGGCCGGTACAGTGGTCGGCTAGCCCAAAGTTAGGCACTACAAATACTATGGTCTGTCATATAATCCCATAAACCGAATATCTATCTGTCATAAAAATGGAAAAAACTGTCCGGGGAAGGGTTTGGAGGTTCGGAAGGAACGTCGACACCGATCAGATCATCCCTGCAGAGTATCTCGTTACCGGCGACGCCAAAGAGCTTGCATTGCACGCCTTCGAGAAGGCCCGTCCTGAATTCGCCGGCGGCGTTAAGAAGGGTGATATCATAGTTGCAGAAGAGAACTTCGGCTGCGGCTCGTCGCGCGAACACGCGCCCAGGGCTTTGATAGGCGCAGGCGTCTCATGCGTTGTAGCAAGGTCTTTTGCGCGCATCTTCTACCGTAATTCGATAAACATCGGCCTTCCTCTCGTGGAGTGCTCGATCGATGCCGACGATTCAGACCAGTTGGAAGTCGACTTTGAGAAAGGAGTCGTACGCAACCTGACAAAGAAGAAGGAAGCGCGTTTCCCTTCTTATCCGCCTTTCGTCTTGAAGCTGATAAACTCCGGCGGCCTCGTAGGCTACGTGAAAAAAGAGCTGAAGGCCAAGGCTTAGAAAATGCTCGTAGAAGAAGTCCCCTTGAATAAGAGATTCATCGATTTGTTCAGGTCCGAGGGGATAGTCGAGCTGTATCCTCCGCAGGAGCTACTGGTCAAAAGCGGCATCCTTTCAGGCTGCGGCAACCTTGTTTTGTGCACCCCGACAGCTTCGGGCAAGACCTTCGCCTCCGAGATTGCGATGTCCAGGGCTCTTGAGGAGAGAAAGAAAGCAGTATACGTTGTTCCTCTCCGAGCCCTTGCTTACGAAAAATTCCAGGAGTTTCGGAAATACGAGAAACTCGGCTACGTCGTCAAACTGGAGATGGGAGACCTTGATTCGGCCAAATACAAAGGCCGGGCCGATTACGACATACTCGTTACGACAGCGGAGAAGTGCGACTCCATCCTTCGGTCCAAGCCGGACTGGTTTCGGAAGATTGGCATTCTCGTCGTCGATGAAGTGCATCTGATAAACACCGACCGTGGGCCTGTGTACGAGATCCTTATCTCCAAGTTCCAGAAGCTTTTCCCGGACGTGCAGGTCCTTGCTCTGTCCGCGACCATCGGCAATGCGACTGAGCTTGCGGGATGGCTGAACGCCGAACTCGTCCAGTCCGAGTGGAGGCCGGTTGTCCTGAACGAGACGGTCGTTGTCGGCGGTGAAAAATACAAAAAACTCAAGGAAGTCGTTTCCGATTCAGTATCATCTGGGGGGCAGGTGTTGGTATTCGTAAATTCCCGGCGGAGCGCCGAGTCTGTGGCGGAAAAGCTCGGAAAAGAGCTGACGCTCAACCCTGCGCAGAAACTCGAGCTGGAAACGCTTGCAGACGAGATCCTTTCCGCTTTGAGCACCCCAACGGTGCAGTGCCAGAGGCTTTCCGAGTGCGTGAAGAATGCCACTGCTTTCCATCACGCCGGGCTTATGAACCGTCAGAGGACTCTTGTGGAAGACGCTTTCAAAAGAGGAACCATCAAGTTAATAAGCGCGACGCCCACGCTCGCGGCCGGGGTCAACCTTCCGGCAAGGACTGTCGTGGTGAGGGACCTGACACGCTTTGAGGGAGGGGAAGTGTCATACCTGTCGGTGATGGAATACAAGCAGCAGGCAGGCAGGGCAGGGAGGCCCAAGTACGACAAGGTCGGAGATGCCTTCCTGATCGCAGGCTCGGAATCCGAAAAAGAATTCTTCGTCGAGAAATACATAAACGGCGAGATAGAGCCTATCACCTCAAAGCTGGGCGTCGAGCCTGTCCTCAGGTTCCACATGCTTGCCGCTATCGCTTCGGATTTCACGAGGACTAAAGAGGCGGTCCTTGACTTTTTCAGGTCCACTTTCTTCGGATACCAATACGGCCTCGCAGGCTTCGAGTCCTTGATAGAAAGAATATCATGCAACCTTATCGAATGGGGTTTTGTCGAGAAGCAGGACCGATTCCTGGTTCCGACGGCTCTCGGAAGGCGGGTCTCGGAGCTATATATCGACCCTAAGACTGCGCACACTTACCTGACCCTATTGTCGATCGCGGAAGAGGAGAAGAATTTCCCCGTGATCGGCCTGCTGGAGATGCTATGCGATTCGGCCGAGATGCCGCTCCTCCATATCAAGCGAAGTGAGGAAACCAACATCTGGTCGATGGCGTACAAGTGCTCCGACGACCTGTTCCGGGACCTCGACGGCTTCGGCCTGGACGTGAATTTCCTTGAAAGGTTCATGACGGCGAAACTGTTGGAGTCCTGGATATGCGAGCTGTCAGAGGAAACTATACTGGAACTATACAAAGTCGCGCCGGGCATCCTGCACCAGAAGATGCAGATAGCCGAATGGCTCGCTTACTCGGCGGCCGAACTGTCCGGCATCACAGGCCTTAAGGGTTCGGAGAGAGAGATGAGCAAGCTTGAAACAAGGATAAAGCACGGGGTAAAAGAGGAACTGATCCCGCTTGTATCGGTTCACGGCATAGGCCGGGCCAGGGCAAGGAAACTTGTGTCCGCCGGATACAGGAAGCCCGGAGACATTAAGAAGGCGTCGCTGGAACAGCTTAAGCCCATCCTCGGAGAAAAGACGGCGGAAAAGATAAAGTCCGAGCTTGAAAAAGAAGGCGCAGACTAACGAATTTCCAATTCCTCCAGGATCGCGCAGCACCTGCAGGTCCGTCCGGAACAGGGGTCGCCGCAG
>CAIYYO010000218.1 GCA_903930485.1 Methanobacteriota archaeon | reverse complement strand
GCATATCCATTCGAGGGACAATGGTTCGACACCGGAACGCACGAGTCATACGAGAACGCGATCAAGAACTGGAAACAGATTAAATAAAATATAGATTATTTCTCCAAAATGTCTATCTACAGGGCATACGATATCAGAGGCACGTACGGAAAAGACCTCACCGACGGCGAAGCAGAGAGGATAGGACAGGCCTACGGCACATACGTCGGCGGAGGCGACATCGCTGTCGGCCGCGACGGCAGGCTGAGTTCGCCCGCCCTGTCCAAAGCGCTCATACGCGGACTAGTTTCCGCGGGATGCAACGTAACGGACATAGGCATGGCCCCGACGCCGCTACTCTATTTCACGATATACCGATACAAAAAAGACGGCGGTATAATGATCACCGGCTCGCACAACCCCCCGGAGTATAACGGCTTCAAGGTCTGCAAGGGTACGCAGACATTATACGGCGAACAGATACAGGACATCGGGAAGATCGTCGCCTCCGGGGTTTTCCGCAAAGCCAAAGGAAGCGTTTCGACAGAGAACGTTTTAAGCGAGTACGTCTCTTACGTCAAAGAGAGGGCGAAAATTGAGAGGAAACTAAGGGTCGTGGTCGACGGAGGCAACGGAGTCGGGGGCAATATAGGGTCAAACCTTCTCAGAGACCTCGGGTGCGAAGTGGTCGAGCTCTATTGCGAACCGGATGGGAACTTTCCCAACCACTTCCCTGACCCGACGATAGACGCCAACCTCAAAGACTTGGTCTCTACGGTAAAAAAAGAAAAAGCCGATTTCGGCATCGCTTTCGACGGGGACGCGGACAGGCTGGGGGTGGTAGACGATTCCGGGCGGATAATCAGGGGCGACCAGTGCCTGATACTCTTCTCGAGAACTGTTCTGAAGAAGCGGAAGAAGGCAAAGATCATCTTCGAGGTGAAATGTTCGCAGGCCCTGATAGAAGACATAAAAGCGCATGGCGGAGTCCCTATAATGTACCGGACGGGACATTCCTTCATCAAGAAGAAGATGAAAGAGGAGAAGTCGCCTCTTGCGGGAGAGATGTCGGGCCATTTCTTTTTCGCGGACGACTACTACGGATACGACGACGGGATATACGCCGGACTCAGGATGGCGGAACTCCTCTCGCAGGAGAAACAAAGCCTTTCAGATATCATAAACGCCCTTCCCAAGTATTTTTCCACTCCAGAGATAAGGATGCATTGCCCGGAGGACAAAAAATTCGTGATCGTCAAGGAAGTCACTGAATATTTCCAGGAAAAAAAATACGACGTCGTCACCGTCGACGGCGCACGCGTCCAGTTCCCGGACGGATGGGGGCTGATACGGGCTTCCAACACCGAGCCTGCGCTGATACTCCGGTTCGAGGCCAAGACCGCTGAAAGGCTTAAAGAGATAGAGAAGACGATAAAGGACGCGCTGAAGAAATATCCCGAAATAGAAAAAGATATTTAGAGGATATAATTTTCCTTCAAAGAGATCAGAGACGGCGATTATTCAAAAAAGCTGATGATAATATTGGGTATAGGGCTGATAGTTTATGCGGCGCTGACTTTCTTAGGTGTGGATCTCGACCCATCCTGTAATATTTAGGTGCTAGTTTTATGCATTCTATTGGTCATAGCCGATTTCTTTTTCTTGACACCCCTGAATAGATAAAAACCATGTATTTATAGGAGGCCGCACTGAATTAGTTTGACGCATGGTCAAGACTGTCGTGAACAAATACGGCTCGCTCGTGATAGGCGGCTGCCCGAAGTGCCCTGAGAAGATAAGCATCTACCTGAAAAAGGGCGAGCATTACAAAAACGGGAGATGCGTATACTGCGGCGCCGAGATACACGGCGACGGCATATACGGGCTCATAAGGGAGGGCCGCATCACGGAAAGCCTGACAGGGAACAGGATACATCCAGATCATGCCGGTACGAAAAACGCCGTCGACGCCTCATTCCCAGACCACCTCAAATCGACCAAGAAGTCCGTACAAGAGATCGCCGAATACGACGAACACATGCAGGGGGCAGGAGCGAAAAGACGCTCCTTTGTGCACCGGATTCCCTGCATGCTATTGAAGAAAACCAAGAAACCGGCAGGCGGCTGATTCTTTGGGTCTGAATCTTTCACGTCATGGACCACAAAAGATACATGAAGGAAGCAATAAAAGAAGCTTACAGAGGCCGCATAGTAGGAGGAATACCGATAGGCGCGGTTCTTGTCAAAAATGGGAAAATAATCGGGCGGGGGCACAACAGGAGGGTCCAGGATAATTCCGCGATACTTCATGCCGAGATGGACTGCCTTGAGAACGCCGGCCGCCTGAAAGCCGGCGACTATGCGAAATGCACCCTTTACTCTACCCTCTCGCCCTGCGACATGTGCAGCGGAGCAGTGCTGCTCTATAAGATCCCCCGGATAGTCATCGGAGAGAACGAGACCTTCAAAGGCCCTGAGACGCTGTTAAAAAAGCGGGGCGTCAAAGTGATAAACCTCGACAGCGCAGAATGCAGGAACATGTTGTCCAAGTTCATAAAGGAAAGACCCACTCTCTGGAATGAGGACATAGGAGAATAGCAAAGAGGCTCGCCTCTTCTAACCCTGTTCCTTCAAGGCGCCGTCAACAGGTTTTTCAGCCGCATTTTTCTTCCTCATTTTCTTAATCACGAGCCAAGAAATAACGACGATCCCTAAAAGGGCTATGACCGCTCCTGCAAGAATAACGATGACTAATACGCTCGTCAGGTCGCTATCTATTAGAGGAGAGTATGGAGGGACGTCTGCATAAACTCCGGCTGCGGTCAAAAAAATGAAGAGCAGGGCGGAAAACGCGATCCTTTTTGCTTTCATCGATGCATCCATTAATCAGATTATGTTTTCCCGGGTTTATAAACATTATCGCGAAGGTTCAACCGGCTTTAGGCTGTTCCTGCGGAGCGCCATCAACAGGTTTTTCAGCTGCCTTTTTCTTCCTCATCCTCCTGATGACGAGCCATGAGATAATGGCGATCACTGCGAGGACTATGACTCCGCATGCGAGTGCGGCGACGATCAATACTTGAGTGGTCAATGGTCTGGGGTTGCCCCGGCCTCCTCCACCAGGGAAAGGAGCGATGTCCGCATAAGCTCCGGCAATCATCAAGAAGATTATCAACAGGGCCGTAAACGACGCCTTTTTTGCTTTCATCGACGCGTCCATTAATCAGATTATGTTTTTTTGGGTTTATAAGCATGCATATTTCGCGTTCGCGAAGGTTCAACCGGCTTTAGGCTGTTCTTGCGGAGCGCTGTCAACCGGTTTTTCAGGAGCCTTTTTCTTCCTCATCCTCCTGATG
Source organism: Methanobacteriota archaeon (assembly GCA_903930485.1). Taxonomy (GTDB): domain Archaea; phylum Altiarchaeota; class Altiarchaeia; order IMC4; family QMZM01; genus CAIYYO01. Next base: position 4,095 of record CAIYYO010000218.1, on the reverse strand, counting down.
ACGAGCCATGAAATAAGAGCGATACACCCGAGCGCGATCGCGCCCGCGGCTAGGACTGCGACGATTAGCAAAGGCGCCAATAACACGTTCAGGCCGCTTCCGCCCCCGCCGGGGATCGGAGCGATGTCTGCGTAAACTCCAGCGATCACAAATAAGGATATCATCAGGACAGAAATAATCTTTAGTGTTGAGTCCATAAATCAGATTATGTTTTCCTGGGTTTATAAGCGTGTAAAAGCTTTAGCCACTGAATTTTTTGTCGGAGAATAGGGCAGAAAGAGCTAAAAATAAATGCCCCGCAGCGTCATTTTTATTCCCAGACTTTCATATCTTTTTATCACGGGCAACATATTCGGGCGCTTGCAAACGTTTACAGCAAAACAGCTACAGGGAAGGGATCCAGACTTGGCAAAGATGGTGATAGAAGGGCAGGGCGAGATCGTCTACGGCTGCTGTCCCAAGTGTCCGGAGAGGATAAGCGTCTTTCTGAGGAACGGCGAGAAGTTCAAGAACGCCAAATGCACCTATTGCGGCGCGGAAGTCCACGGCGACGGCATCTCCGCCATCATAAGAGAGGGACATTACGAGAGCTGAATTTAAATGGATGATTCTATAGTCAATGCTTTGATGCAGGTGCATGAAGCCAGGAAAAAGAAGGAGCGAGGGCTCTTTGATCTCATAGTCGACAGCATAACCGACGACGAGGAAGTGTTCGAAGCTCAGATTCTCGTCAACGGCGACGAGGATTTTAGGCTCGAGGTTGAGGAAAAGTCCGAACCCGACGGCCGGGAAGTCAGGGTCTCCATCTACAGGTCTTTCAGCGAAGGAAACATCCACAGCTCCCTGAACGCGGAGCTCGACTACGAAATATGCGACGCAGGCTACAGTGTCCTCGGAGACGGAGAAGGAAAAGCTATGACGATCGAAGAAGTCTATGAAGAGGTTATGCGGCTGCTGCGTCGGGTTGAAAAGGTCAGGCTCTGATTAAGCCTAAGGAATTTTCAGAGCTCATAAGCGTCATCATCCGCAAGCCCTTGCAGGTTTACGTCAGCGGTTTCTATATCTTTTTCTCATCATCTTTCAGGGGACCTTAGAGGAGATCCTTCGGGATCTTCTGTCCGCGGTAGAGGTCCTTCATGGTCTCTCTTTCCCTGATGTTCTCGTATGTGCCGTTCTTCCTTATCAGGACTTCGGGCGGCATGGGCCGCGAGTTGTATCTGCTCGCCATGGCGTAGCCGTATGCCCCGGCGTCGTGTATGACTATAAGGTCGCCTGCTTCTGTTTTAGGGAGCTCTCGGTCCTTTGCGAAGATGTCCCCGGATTCGCAGACGCTGCCTGCGACGTCGTATTTCTCGGACGCGGTCTCGCCTGTTTTGCCGACTACCGTTATCCGGTGATATGCATCGTACATGGCAGGCCTGATCAGGGTATTGAATCCGGCATCAAGATTTATTATTTTCTTGCAGGGAGTTGTCTTGACCGTTTGAACCCTTGAGAGAAGCAATCCTGCGTTTGCGACGATATACCTTCCAGGCTCGAGCCAGAGTTCGGGCTCGTATCCCAGGCTCTTAGTCCACTCCGTGACGACGGAGACAACCGCCTGCGCGAGCTCGTCAGGCGTCACTGCCTTCTCGTTATGATAGGGTATCCCAAGTCCTCCTCCAAGATCTACGTAGTCGAGCCGCATCTCTAATTCCTTCTTGAGCAACGCGGCGAATTCCATTAATTTATCCGCGGCTTCGACGAATGGAGAGGCGTCTGTTATCTGCGATCCTATGTGCGTATGGATTCCGGCGATCTCCAAGTGCTTCATTTCTTTCGCCCTCCGGTACGCTTCCAAAGCTGATCCGCCTACAATGTGGAGCCCGAATTTCGAGCTTTTGAGACCGGTGGCTATCTTGGGATGAGTCTTGGGGTCTATGCCCGGATTAATCCTGAAGGATATGCTAGTGGTTTTTTTCCTTTTGGCTGCGACAAGTTCAAGCTGCTCCAACTCTTCGAGCGAGTCTACGTTAACCGTTACTCCGGAATCTACTGCAAGGCGCAGCTCTTCGACAGTCTTAGAATTGCTAGAGTATATGATGTCTTTGCCGGCCAGTCCAATCTTTAAGGCGGTCTCTATCTCCCCGCCGGAAACGGTGTCGGCTCCTGCGCCTTCTTTCTTAAGCAGAGCGCATAATGCGAGGCTTGTGTTGGCTTTGTACGCGTATAGTATCTTTGTCTTAGGATACCTGCCGGCGAAGGCGTCGCGGAAAACCCGGTAGTTCCTGATTATCCGGTCCTCGTAATAGACGTAAACCGGCGTGCCGGAATCCGCAGCGATCTCTTCAAGGAATCTGTCGTCCATTTTTGCAAAACCATCCCCCTAAGACTTCCAGATACTATTATTCGCTTCAAGGGTAATATATCGCTTCAGAGGTTCGCTCATACGTTTTTATAGTTATCGGGAGAATAAGATTACACACATGACTCTATAATAGAGCCGCATTGTTTCAAGATGACCGAGAACGTGGAAAGCCTCCTCAAAGAGATCAGGCAGAAGAACACCGAGAAGAGGAGGAACAAGATCCTGTCGGCCGGGAAACCAGCTCCTTTGCCGGAAGCGATTCCGATCCCGGATAAACAGATGAACGCGCCGGCAAGAAAGAAGAACATAGACCTCGATGAGATAGCTTCAAGGGTCGAGGGAAGAAAATGACAGAATACAGCCTGATGCCGGGATACAGCATAATGCCTCCGATCGCGCCTAAGCCGATCATCTACAACATAGGCAACGAATACGTTCTCCTGATAAACATCCTCGCCGTGGTCTTATCAGTCTTGGCCATGGTGTATTGGGCAAGGCTTTACAAGAGGCTGTATAAAAGCGACCGCAGGGAGATAAGGGGATGGTCGTGGCTTGCCGTCGCGGTCCTCGGGCTCCTTTTGTTCAACGTATCCAGCATCTACATGGTATTCCTGACCTCGCCCATCTACGAGATGATGCAGGTCATAGGCAGGACCATCATTGCGATATCCATGACCATCGGCGCCTACCTTATCTATTCTCCGATGAAGAAAGGCATGCTCTACAAGTTCGTTCCAGTTACCCCGGTTACGGAGAAAGAGAGCAGCAGCAAATCCGTCCTAACCGAGATAGTCAGGAAGGGGCACAGCTACCTCATAGACGAGGAGAAGCCTTTGAGGAGCAACGAGATCTTCGTGAACCTGGTAACTCACGGATCGCAGGGCCTCTATATCACGAGAAGGTATCCTAAGGACGTAAGAGAGGATTACAACCTGAAACTGACGCCGATAATATGGCTGACGCGCGAGAAGACCGAGGAAAGCCACGTCGACCCGACGGACATAGTCGAGCTCTCGCACACCATCAAGGAGTTCATAAAGAAGACAACCGACGGAGTCGTATTCCTTGACGGGGTCGAATACCTGATAACCCAGAACGACTATAAGGAGATCCTGAAGTTCATCCAATCCATAAACGACAGCATCGTCACCAGCAACTCACGTCTTATCGTGCCACTGGATCATTCGACGGTCGACGATCAGCAGTTCCACCTGCTTATGAGGGAGATGAAGACTCTCGAGGCAGGCATACGAGGCCTTTCTTAAAGCGGAAAGGTAAAAATTTTCTAGCTTCCAGAATGATCGCCATACTCTACGTGGCTGGCCGCTACAGGGATTTTCTTGATGAAACCGTCCCGCCCGGCTCCGTCGTCATAGAGATAGGACCGCACGTCGGCAAGTCGACTCAGAGATTCGTCGAACGAACAAGCAGGACGATAGCGGTCGACATCGGGGAACAGGCCGAGAAATCTATGGAGAAGCTTTCAGAGAAGCATCCGAACCTGGTTTTTATCAGGGGGGATGCGAGAAGCTTTGACACCGTCAGAAAGGTGATGAGTATCACGGACAGATGCGACGTCCTAGCCGTAGACCTCGGAGGCGGTCGTTACCCGGACACAGTCTACAAGGTCTGGGCGATATGGTCCGGGGTCTTTAGGCCCAAGGATTCAGTGATAAGGAACCGGGGCCTTGCAGAATTCGTGCAGACAGCACAGGTCTTGGATGATTCTCTTAAAAGAAACTTCCCTG
>CAIYYO010000217.1 GCA_903930485.1 Methanobacteriota archaeon | reverse complement strand
GTCTGAGTTATTTTATTTCCTGCTGTATAATCCGGTGAGCGTCCCCTGAGCCAGGATGTGCCCATGCATCGCCTTGTCAAGGTCGGGCTTCTTTGATTTCGAGGACAATGTGAACAACGTGTCCAGAGCGTAGGCTTTGAACATGTACCTGTGAGTGCCGCTCGGAGGGCAGGGGCCGTGGTATCCCGTGCTGCCTTCGCTCGTAGTGCCCTGTAAGGCTCCCGCAGGCACGTTGTCTTCCTTCAGCTCGGATGCGACTGGCATGTTCCATACAAGCCAGTGGATCCATAAACCCGAAGGCGCGTCGGGATCCTCGACCACGAGGGCGAGAGATTTCGTCCCGTTCGGTATCCCGGTGACCATCAGCGGCGGGCTCGTATCGTTGCCGTTGCAGGTGTACTTGTCCGGGATTGGTTCATTGTCTGCAAATGCAGTGCTTTCGACCTTCAGTTGCTTCACGTTTGCCATGCTGTTATCCTCCAAAGCCGCGGGTTTCTGTATGCATTCTGTGAGAAGCGCTAAAAGGCATATCAATAGAATAACTCTGCGGCCTTTTTTCATGATTTCTTAGTTGATATATCTAGGTAAAGCCGGTTTAAGAATTTCCGTCCTGCTTCTTGACATGCTGCCTATGTGTTCGTATATCTTTTCCGCCACGTTTATTCCCGTCGCGGTTTCGAATCCCTCGAATCCGGGCGAAGAATTGACCTCTGAGACCTTGTAGTCGTCGCCGTCGAAGAGCACGTCGACTCCCGCCAGTTCGAGGCCTAACAGTTTGGAGCATTTCACTGCGAGGTTTTCCAGCTCCGGGTTCATCTCGAACTTTGACACCGAGCCGCCGGAATGTACGTTCGCCTTCAGCCTTCCCTCCTTTGCAGTGCGCAGCATGGCGCCGACGGGCTTTCCTCCGAGTGTGATGACGCGGATGTCCCTGCCCCTGCTGGAAGACACGAATTCCTGCAATATCACGTTCACGTTCGAGTCCTTGGATATCTCCATAAGGCCTGCGAGGTCTTCCAGCTGGGCAACATTCTCGCAGAGCAGGACGCCTTTGCCCTTGGAGCCCGAGACCGTTTTCACTATCACCGGAAAGGTGAACTCCTTTTCGACCATCCCTGTGTCGAGAGGGAATCGGGCGAGCATGGTTTTGGGAATGGGTATGTTGTTCGCGGACAGGATCTGCATCGTTGCGAGCTTGTCTTTCGCGGTCTCGGTGCTGTGGCTTGAATTAAGGACCGGTATCCCAAGATTTTCGAGATGCCTTATCACCGCCAGCGTGAAATAGGTGCTGCTCGAGCCCCTGCGCGGTATCAGGCAGTCCGGCAAATCGAGAACGGCTCCGTTGTATAAGATGCTCCTACGGCCGCCTTTAGTGACTATCAGGTCGAAGTTCCTGGGCGCGACCATCGTGGCTTCGATGCCGTGTGATTCCGCGACTTCCATAAACCGTTTATTCTCGTAGGAGCCGTAATTGCCCTCCTTTGCGAGGATCCATACTTTCATGGCTCCCGCTTCCTGCTCTTACGGTGCTTGTATACGAAGAATGCGACGACTAAAATGATGCCGAGTATGACGACGTAGTCCAGGACTTCGGCGTATTTCAGGACTACGTTCCAGTTGTTCCCGAGGCCGTATCCTACGTAGGCGAGGAAAGCGTTCCATAAAGCCGCGCCCGCTATCGTGTACGCGGAAAACTTGAGGACATTCATTTTGCCGATCCCGGCCGGAATGGATATGAGGTGCCTTATCACGGGAATGAACCTGCTCGCGAATATCGCCTCTTCGCCGTATTTTTTGAAGAACTTCTCGGTCATCTCGAGGTCGTGCACGTCGAGGAAGAAATATCTGCCGAACCTCTCCACGAACGGCCTGCCCCCGTACGCGCCTGCGTAATATGAGATCAGAGAGCCTATGATGCTTCCCAGGGTGCTGAAAATAATGACGTATTCGAAGCTGAACCGCCCCTCGGATATAAGGAAGCCGGCGAAAGGCATCACCGCCTCGCTCGGGACCGGGGCGACCATGCTCTCCAGAGCCATGAGGACTGTTATTATGCCGTAGCCTCCCTGCGATATGAATCCCGTTATGTAGGTTACCAGAAACTCCGTCAAAGCCATTTTACCTGTGTTCGCTCGCGAAAATCCTCAGCCACTCCCTCAGCTCGTCGCGGACCCTGCGGAAGCCGGCCATTATCTCGTTCTCGGTCCCCCTGAATTCCGAGGGGTTCTCGAATCCTTCATGGATATACTCCTTGGCGCCGGGAAAATAAGGGCACTCCTCTTTTGCGCTCCAGCAAAGTGTGACGATGTAATCGAATTTCTTTCCCTGGAATTGTTTAAGATTTTTCGCCTTGTTCTTTGAGATGTCTATGTCCAGCTCGGCCAAAGCCTTAACCGCGCGAGGATTGACTGCCGAGGGCTTGGTCCCGCCGCTGTAAGCCTCGAACCTGTCCTTAAAGAAAGCATTGACCAGTCCTTCGGCCATCTGCGACCTCGCGGAATTATGGGTGCAGACGAAGAGGATCGATTCCTTATTCGCGGGTTTTTTCATTGTCGCAGTGTGTACAGTTTAATAGAACGGACGGAATAAAAATAGGCTACGGGAATTCCGCCCTGAGGAACTCTTTCCCGAGGCTGTCTTTACCTCGCCCTCACCTTATTCACCACCAGCGCTACCAGGAACAGCCCGGCGTTCAGGAGTATAATCGTCCCGGACACCGCGTAATCGTAGTAGTATGCGAGCACAAGTCCTGTCACGACCGAGAAGACCGACGTCGCGGCCGAGATCAGCAGAGTTTTTTTGAAGCTTGTATTGTATTGCAGGGCCGATGCCGCGGGCAGGACGATCAGCGCCGAAGCCAGCAGGAGTCCTACGACCCTCATCGCGCTTACGACCGTTATCGCGGTCAGCACGACCAGAAGGGAGTTGAGCATGCCAGTCTTTATCCCCGACGTCTTTGCGGATTCTTCGTCGAAGGCCATATAGAACAGGTCGTGGTAGAACAGGGATATCACGGCTATGACGATCAGTGCGAGCGCGACTGAGACCGCGACTTCCGATGTCTGTATCGCGAGGATGCTTCCGAAAAGGTAGCTTAAAAGGTCGACGTTGAAGCCGCCTGCTATCGATGCTATGAATATGCCTATCCCGAGGCTGGTGTAGCTTATTATCGCTATCGCGGTGTCTGAATGGACTAATGTCTTTTCCTTTAACTTCAATATGCCGAGGGCTCCGAGTATCGAGAACAGGAGCGCGCTCGTGTAGGGCATGAAATTAAACAGTATGCCGAGGGCGACCCCGCCGAAGGATATGTGCGCGAGCCCGTCTCCCATTAGCGCGTAGCGGCGCAGTACAAGGAATACGCCCAGGAGAGAGCACGCAGTGGCCGTGACTATCCCGGTGACGAACGCTTTCTGCATGAACCCGTATGAGAGTATCTCGATCATCTTTTAGCCTCTGTCCAGGCATAGCCTGTGCTGTTCGGATTCCTCGTGGCAGTGTTCCGGGTCGTAGGCGCAGAACTCCTTATGGTTTCCGTAGAATTCCAGAACCGTGTTCAGGCTTGCCACCTTGGTGACGTATTTCGTGATCCTTCCTATGTCGTGCGACACCAGGACGATCGTTATTCCTTCGCGGTTCAGCTCGCCCAGCAATTGGTAGAAGCTTTCCTGCGTAGTCTGGTCGACCCCGGTCGTAGGTTCGTCCAGGAAGAGTATGTCCGGCTCCGATATCAGCGCCCTTGCTATGAATATCCGCTGCTGCTGCCCGCCCGAGAGCTCGCCTATCCGTTTATCGCCGAACCGTTCCATGCCGACGGTTTTCAGGGCCTTCGTTATTTTCCCGTCGTCTGCGCTGCCGATTATTTTCGGGAAGCTCTTTCTCGAGAGCAGCCCCATCGCCACGACCTCTTTCACTGTCGAGGGAAAGATGGCGTCTATGTTCGTGGCTTTTTGCGGGACGTATCCGATCATCGCCCATTCGCGGAACGACGCGATGTCGGTGCCGAAGAGCTTTATCGAGCCTGCTTTCAGCGGATAGAGGCCGAGGATGAGCTTGAGCAGCGTCGTCTTCCCGGAACCGTTGGGTCCGATGAGCCCCAGGAAGTCTCCTTTTTCTATCGAAAAGGTGATATCGGACAATACGACGTTGTTGCCGTAGGCGTATTGCACGTCCTTGAGTTCTATGACCTTCTTTTTTTCCATTCTTTGTTCTATCTGCATTCGAGAGCGGTTTTCAACGTTTCAAGATCTTTTTCCAGCAGGTCCGGGAACGTGACGCCGTTATCGTATTCCTCCTTGGGCAGATTCTCTCCCGGGCTGAAGGAAAGGGTCTTCGCGCCGGTCCCTTCGGCTAACGCATCCGCGACCTTGGGGCTGACGGTGTCCTCAAAAAGGACGTATCTGACGCCGTGCGCCTTCACGATGTTGTCGATATATCTTATCGTCTGCGGCGTAGGCTCGCTGTCAGGGGAAAGCCCGTATGCAGAGATGCCGGTAAGGTTGTATCTGCGTGCAAGGTAGGCGAAAGCGCTGTGGCCGCCTGTCACGAACACGCGGATTCTGCAGTTTTTGAGCGTCCGGTTATATCTGCCATCCATTTCCTTTAGCTGGTTAATGTATGCGTCGGCATTCCGGGCAAAGTAAGCGGAATCCGCAGGGTCTTTCGCGCTCATGACGTCTGACATCGCATGGACGATCTTCTCGTCGTTTCCAAAATCGAGCCAAAGATGAGGGTCGTATGCTCCGTTGCCTTCCCGTGCGACTCCGGAGGGGACTATTTCTGCGCTTATGAGGTCGGCCTTGGTGCTTGCGTCTAATACGCTTAGATCGCTATTCCCGGCCCCGTCGACGAGGCTCTGGGCCCAGGGCTCCATCCCGGCCCCGACGTAAATGAAAACGCCGGCTTTGGAGATCTTCTCAACGTCGCTGGGGCGCGGTTCGTATGTATGGGCCTCGACTCCCGGAGGCAGCAGGACCGACACCGAGGAGGCGTTTCCTCCGACGGATCTGGCCATGTCGTATAAAGGGAAGAGCGAGGCGACGACGATTAGTTTCTCCGCCGTCCCGTTGCCGTCTGCAGGGGGCCAGCTTACGCATTCCCCAAGCAGCATCGACGCCGACATGAGGCAGGCGCAGACGTACGGCAGACTCCTGCTTAATAATCTTGCCACCAAATATTATTAATATTTATTAAATAAATAACAGAATCTTAATAAAAAAGGACGACGAAAATGCCAATCATAAGCCTGTCGGTCGAGAAGAAACTGCTAGAAAGGTTCGACCAAAAAATCCTGGAGAAAGGATACAGCGGCCGCTCTGAAGCCATGCGCGAGCTGATCCGGGACTACATCTCCGAGCAGGACTGGTCGGCCGGGGCAGGCGAATCGGTCGTGGTCGTGAACGTCATATACGACAAGGACGCGCCAAGGGACATCGTTTCAGAGATACAGCACGAATACGAGAGTTTGATCCAGACCAGCATACACTCCCACCTCGATGAGGAAAACTGCATGGAGGTATTCATCGCCAAAGGCAGCGGGAAAAAGATTAAAAAGCTCGTCGAAAGGATCAAGACCTTGAAGGGCGTCAAGCAGGTGAAATACGTCGCCACGTCGTCAGGCATCTGAAAAGGATATTTCTTCGAACCCCTTCTGCCGGCTCACAACTTTTGAGGCGGTGCTAGGGATGATCTGCAAGCCGGAAGCCCGTATTTTTTTAAGAGCCGGTTAATTCTAAGCAATTAAATTTACCAGTAGTTACAGAAGTTTTGCAACTATTTGAATCCTGGATAATGGACAAAGTTTTTTTACCCTCAGTTATCTTTTCAAATTCCCCAGCATTACATTTATCCCGAACTTCTTGTGTATTATCATAAGCTTCCAAAGTGCAAATAGGCCCTCCATGAGACTGATGTGATGATATTTTATTACAATAATCGCTCTTTACGGATTCAAATAGATTATCGTCACTGGAACTGAAACAAATGATCCAACCACAATCATAACCACTAGGGGCGCACCATCCCCAATGATAATATAATTCCAATTTGGAGCCATCTTTGTACGCGCCTTTTGCTTTAATATATCCCCCTCGATTCGTATCCATTTCGATGCACTGAAGGTTGTAATTGGCTTTCTCCAAACCAAACTGGTTTTTTATAGTATCATAAAGCCAAGTTTGATCTTTTTTTATGGATTCATCGACAGAAGTCTGATTATCGACCATTTCAGCTGACGACTTAAGATTATCAAAATAACTAGGCCCGCCGCTACAACTTTTTATCATGGAGTTAGAGGTTTTATCTTTCAAATAAAAAGTATATCCGGTTATTATCATTATTATTAAAACAATAGTTAAGATCAGGATCCCAAAAATAAAATTCCTTTTCACTATAACTGTATTGGTTTATGTTTGTTTATAAACCTTTTTGAGGCTGAGCCTAAAGCAATATGTGCCAAGCACTCGTATGCGGCCAGAGTCTTGGTTTAAGCATCAGATCAACATACGACCCTGCTCATAAACGGATCTCCTCGAACCCCTTCTGCTGTGTGACAATCTTGACGATCGTGTCCGGCATTATCTCTTTCGCCGCTCTGCCAAGCTCTTTCATCAGTGCCGGGGCCGGGATCTTTGCCTTGTTGTATTTCGGGTCGAGGGTTGCTCCTGAACGGAACTGCTGCAGGGTGTAGTAATCGAATCCCACATCCTTTATCGAACCGGCTATCGCGGCGATTTCCTCATTTTTGTCCGTGAGCCCTGGAATGATCGTTGTTCGCGCCTCTTTAGGCTTATCCCATCCCTTGAGCAGGTCCAGGCATTTCTTTACGTTCTTGACAGCTTCCTCCCACTTGTCCGGGAGGCCGATCGCGTTCCCGTATCTCTCGTCCAAGGGGGCCTTGACGTCCATCGAGAAGAAGTCCAGGTAGGGGAGCGCCTGCTTTAGCCTTTCCGGATAGCAGCCGTTCGTGTCTATCTTGAGGCAGAGCTGGGTTTCTTTCTTTAACTCCCTAAGGAGGTCGATCACTGCCGGCTGCATCAGCGGCTCTCCTCCTGTTATGGAGACCGCGCCTATCAGGTAGTCTTCCTTGAGGGCGCTTATTATAGAATCAATGGACAACGTCTTGCATACGCCTTCGATTTTTTCCACGAGGTCCGGGTTCTGGCACCATGGACACCTGTAAGGGCATCCGCACAGATAGATGACTGCGCTGACTTTGCCTATGTAGTCCAGGGTGGAACTGTCGGCGATGCCTGCGAGACATAGATCCTTCACGGCCATTTTACAGAAGCATATTCGTTTTCATCGAATTTATAAGAGGTCATATGAGATGGAACAATTTTCCGTCGACTGCAAGGTGTGTTAAGTATCCTAGTAAGGCGTATCCTGCGATCACAGGATCGAGCAATAACAAGGGAGCGGATAGAAGCGCGGCCGCGGCCAGCGAGTGGAAGAATGTCCTGTGCTTGAATAACCATAGAACTAGTAGGCATAAGGCGAGCACTGACGCGAAATAGAGGAAGAACGCGGCCTGGAGGACAAAGTATGCTGCGATGGAGATGATTATCGCTGCCAGAGACATCCTCTCGACGATCCTCCTTATCAGCGACGACGGGATGTCTATGTCTGGAAGGATCGAGTAGACTGCGCCGATGCCGATCGAGAATATTATGGTTTCCAGTGGACTTTCTCTAAAAAGGTAATCCTTCAATAGATAAGTCAAAGCGACCGAGAACGCGAGGTAGATGATAGTATGTATCCTGTATCCGCTCATCTTCGTCCGGGTTTGTGTCTCCTGTCCTTGCCGCCGCGCCTTGCCTCATGCTGTTCGGGGCGATGGCTGCGGTCCCGCTCGAAGTGCTGCTCGGTGAAAATCTTCTTGGACGGCTGCTTTTTCAGCCTCTCCACTTCCTGAAGGAAGCCTGTCCTCAATTTGTCGCCGATGTATTCGCCCTTGAACCAGTCGGCTTTCGCGGCTATCGCGACCTTTGAGGCGAACTTCCTCGAGAACTTCCCGCGCAGGTGCTTGGGAGCGGACCGTATCTCCGGCAGCTGGAAGATTATGCCGTGCTTGGGCGGAAGCTTCCTGGTCTTCAGGAAACGGAAGAACGACTCCTCCGCGCCCATGATCTGTATCGTGCTCCCAGGGAGCTTTGAAAGCCTTTCAAGACTGCCTGCGACGGCTATCAGCCTCGCGCCCAGGAGCGGCCCTGCAAGTTCGCAGGTGTTCGGCGCCATCTCCTTCATCAATTCCTCGATGTATTTCTCGGTATCTGTCCTGAAGGCGTCCAGTTTCGTGACCGATTCCGCAAGCCTGCGCACCTCTGCCATGTCTGAAGCCGAAAAATCCATGCCCAGCGAATCCTTGCGCGCGGCTTCTATCTGGGCCTCAAGTCCGCCGTCCATGGACACTTTGGTCTCCGAAGCGATGATCCTTGCGTAAAGCCCAGGGTTGACGACGAGAAAAGCTAGCTCCGGGAAATGCAGCGAGTACCATTCCCTCAATCTCTCCATCAGCCGGTTGTTGACCTCTTCTATGTCGTCCAGGGAACTGACGGCCTGTATCATGATCTGATCCCGTTCAAGGACCTGGAGCTTCTTTTTAGTGAGCTCGCGGTTGGCGGCTAGCATGAGTTCCGAAACCTCCTTCCTCGGTATCCCCAGCTCGTCGGCAAGCCTTAAAGGGTCTATGAACGACTTGTCTTCGATGAATTCGATCCCGAATCCTTTGCCATGGAACCTGTTGGGATTGTCTACATAGAGCTCCTTGGCTCCGGTCTTAACAAGTTCTCTGACCAGTTCCTCCTCCTCGGCGGACACCCCTGTGTCGGACTCGGAAAGCCGTACGGCGATCTGCTTCGGGTCCCTCGGGAAAGGCATCGACTTGATCACTCTCCCGTTCTTGAGGGCGTAGACTCCTAAAACATTGGTTGTAAGCTTGATCATCTTTTGTTCGTTCTACTATTATAGGTACCTGCCGGTTATAAAAAAGAGAATAAGGTTTTATCCGTGGGTTATGTTCACGTCGTAGCCAGGTGGCGATTCCATGGATTCCATGTTGAATATGTAGTTGCCCTCCCTGCAGACCCCGTTGAGGCATACGAAATTCACCGCGTCTGTTGCCGTTATGTTGGCCTTGCTTATGTCGTATATGTCGGTATAAGAGTTGCCGGTCATGATGGAAAGCTTTATGATGTTCCCTGAGATCGTCATATTGTCTATGCCTGAGGGTATCCGCACGTTCCTTCTTATCTTGGACGGGTGGCCGTGGACGTATATGAAGTCTGACGCCTCCTTGATTTCCTCTACGGCCTTGAAGGCGCTGTCGACGCCGAGCTGGCTCTTTACGTTGTTCACGAGGCTTAGGCTGAATGCTATGATTGCTGCGAATATCAAGAGCGAGATCGCCAGCATAACCATGTATTCGAGAGAAGCCTGTCCCTTTGTTTTCAACCTATTTTATATTAACTATTTTATGTATAAAAGCGTTCGTCTTTTTAATAGGGCAATATATATACTTATAAATCTAAATTTTTTCAGGCCTTATATGAAGTATATACGGCCTGTGAATGGGTTTTGAATACTTTCAGATGTGATTAAGATGGAATACCAGACTATTGTAAGCGAATACGTTGACTACGGAAGGAACAAGTTTTTGGAAATATCTAAGAAAAAGGTTAAGCCCGACGACACGATATTCTTGAACATCTCCAAGGGCTTTTACACACCCGAAGGCGAGAAGAGATATCAGAGGGGCATAGGTTTTCCAAATGAGATAAGCATCGTCGACAGCCTTATCGAAAAGCTGAAATCTGTCGCAACCCAGGACACGACCGCGGCAGAGGCGGCTACCCAAGCCCCCGAGGAAGAGATGGAGGAAGCCTCGACCATTGAAGACGTCTGAAAAACGGTAGCGTAAAACTGCGATAGATAAGGGCGCGCCTTTTTTTTGCGCCCCCTAATACGTTTTCTTTTTTATCCTTGTTTTGCTATTGACTTACACCGGCTATGGACGATGAAGAAATATTAAGGCGACTACGCGAGGCGAGAGGGACGGATCCGTCTTACGTCGGCGGGAGGATCGTTTCTTCTGTCTCGACGGAGCCCCTGCCTGTGTCGCTGGAGGCTTACCGGATATACTCGGACGTGAACGCCCTTGACACCTATCTGTTTCCTTCGGTGAAGATTTTGGAGGCTGAGGTCATCGCATGGCTCGGAAGCCTGCTCAGGAACCCGGAGGCTGCAGGATACGTGACTACGGGCGGCACGGAATCCAATATCGAAGCCCTGTACGCCGCAAAAAAACTTTTTCCCGAACGAAAAAAAATAGTGGCGCCGAAGTCGGCTCATTACTCTATTTACAAGGCGGCCGATCTTATGGGTCTCCGGGTGGAATGGACGGACTTGGACCGGAATTACCGCGCCGACGCCGCCTCGATACGTAAGGCAATCGACAAGGACACCCTTGCGGTTGTTGCGACGGCAGGGACCTCGGCCCTCGGTATGGTCGACCCGCTCGAAGAGATAAACGAATCATGCGATGAGGTGTTCTTCCATGTCGACGCCGCCTTCGGGGGATTCGTTCTCCCGTTCACAGGCACAAAGAGGATAGATTACGGTCTCAGGAACCTGGACTCGGTTACAATAGACCCGCACAAGATGGGTATGACGCCGATCCCGTCAGGGTCCGTCCTTTTCAGGGACTCGACTTATCTTGAGGCGCTCTCATATACGCCCGCCTATATACCCGTCGAGTCTTCGACCCTTTGCGGGAGCAGGTCCGGCGGATCGATCGCGGCCGTATGGGTGGCGATAAAATCCCTGGGCTTCGATGGCTATAAACGGATAGTCGACAAATGCATGGAGAATACGCATTTCCTGTGCGACGAACTTGCCGGTATCGAAGGGGCATCCCTTGTGACAGAGCCTGACATCAATATCGTAGGGATCTCATTAAAGGCGCCTGAAAAGACCTGCACAAGATTACGCGATCTTGGATGGGGCGTGGCCTTGAACAGGGACATAGGCTGCATACGTTTCGTCGTGATGCCTCATGTATCCAAAGAAGTCATATCCCGTTTTACGGTAGACCTGGCGGAAACGATTAAAAAGAAATAAGTAAAGAAAAAAGGCCTTCAGCCGGCGGCCCATGCGGTAATCAGTTTCAGCACGTTCTGAAGAGTCGCATTACCTTTGGCCCATGATGTTATCAGTGCCAATATCTCGGGGACTGTGATCGAGCCGCATGGTGGATTGTCTCCTTTCAGGGTGCATCCTCCTGGATTTGTGGTCGTCGTTGTAGTAGTCGTACTGGTCGTGGATGCCCGGGTAGACGTCGTCGATGTAGTCGTCGAGGTCGTGGTGCCGTTGTACCCGCCGTTTATCCTGAACCGGAGCGCTCCGGAGACGTACATCTCTACCTGGCCCGGCACTGCGTCGAGGCCGTCGTATGCCGCGCTTCCGACTCCTTTATCGTACGTGACTCCAGCGTCTGTCGACTGGATGGTCGTGCATCCCGACCTTATCTGGTAAACGAACAGGTTGCGGTCCGTCGAGGTTCCGGGAACCGAGCAGTCGTTGGTGTATACTATGTCTATGTTGTGACCTGCGGTTCCGAGGCTGGTCTCGTAAGTGTAATCCCGAATCGGGTCGATCACGTTCCACTGAGCCTTGCGGTTTCCGTCTATCCATAGCTGCATTAACGGAGCGACTCCTGCGGCGGACTGGCCTTTCGCGGTTATTGAGACGCCGTCAACGCATGGGATTGTCGTCGTAGTAGTTGTGGGCGTGCTTGTCGTCGTTGTCGGGCAGGTAGTCGTGGTTGCAGGACAAGTCGTGGTCGAGGCATGACACGTAGTCGTTGTCGTCGGCAGGTTGCCCTCGCATTCTTCTTTGGTCTCGAAGGTCTTCAGGCCCAGATACATGTATGCCCCGCAGAAGGTCTTATTCTGGCAGTATGGATGGTCGTTGTCGAACCACCAGAGGTTTTCGCAGGGGAGGGTCGTTGACGTCGTGCTGGCAATCGAGGTAGTCGTCGTGCTGGTAGTCGTGGTAGACGTCGTGGTCGGGCAGATCGTGTAATCCAGATAGACACGGTATACCACTCCTGCCGGGTTTGTTTCCGGACTGACCCATCCTGCGTAGTCTACGGCGTTTATTCTCAGGTCGTTCGTACCTGGATTTGGATTAAAGGCGTATTTCTCGATCGACTCCCACCGGGATTCGTGGTCCGGATCCTGCGAGTGGTTGATGGGGGGATAGCTTACGGTTCCGTCACCGCCTATGTACTGGTTGTTTATGTAAAGCTCGTAGGCGTTGTCTGCGTCTATCCTTATTGAGGCGTTGATGTCCTGCGCGTTTGCCGGCAGGCTGAAGTCTTTGGTAAAGTTGTATGGCCCGAATTTGCTTTCATCGTCGACCATGTAGAATTTCCATATCCATTCGGCTCCTGTGATATCCGGCCAGTTGGGGAGATGCCAGCACTCAACCGACGGGTTTCCGTCTACAAGGGTGGTCGTGTCGCTGACGATCGACATGTGGTGCCTCGAACAGTCGTCGGGGAGAGTGGTGGTCGTGGTAGGGCATTCTGACGGACATGAATATGCCTGCATCACTAACGCCATCACTAACAAGGACGTCAATGGGATTATTCTGTTTTTCATTTTGTTATTT
>CAIYYO010000216.1 GCA_903930485.1 Methanobacteriota archaeon | reverse complement strand
TATATGTGCAAACTATGGAGATCGCCGACGAATTGAAACAGTCGTTCGATCCCCTCGATGCTACCAAAGCCTGGCCGGAGGATAAGTTCCCGCTAATGAAGGTCGGCAAGATGTTGCTGAACCGCAATCCGGAAAACTTCTTTGCCGAGGTGGAACAGGCTGCATTCTGCCCCGCAACCATAGTTCCAGGTATTGAACTGTCAGCGGACAAGCTCTTACAAGGAAGAGTTTTCTCCTACGGGGATACTCAAAGGTACCGCCTAGGCGCAAATTACCTAGAGCTCCCGATCAACCACCCCCATGCTCCGGTAAACAACAATCAGCGCGACGGGTCCATGCAGGTGGCACATCACAGCGGAGCAGTCAACTACGAACCAAACACCCTGGCAGATGGAATGCCCAAAGAAGCAACGGCAACGCCAAGCGGAAAATATCATCTCGAAGGAGATGCCGTGCGCTCGAAGATCAGGACAACCAACGACTACCAGCAAGCAGGCGAACGCTACCGATCGCTCGGCAAAGTGGAACAGGACCACTTGGCGGATAATATCATCAATGACCTGGGGAAAGCGAACAAGTCCATTCAACGACGCATGATCGAGAACCTTTCCAAAGCCGACCCCGAATTAAGCCGACGCGTGGCAAAGGGACTAGCACTCGGCCCGTAGGAATTCGTATAGCCTCAGACAAACGGATAGAAAGGGAATCATCCTAGAAAAGCCGCCATTCGCTCATAGCTTACTTGTGATCGTGCAGGCGGTTAAGACCTGGTTCATCAAGAGATACGGATACGAATAACTGTCGCGGCGCGGGCGCGATATAAGCAACCAGTTCCATAAATAAACAGAAACGGGAGGGTTGCGCCATGATGTCAAAATATTTTCTTCTCGCAGCAACGTTACTGCTGATGGTCTCGACGGCGACATGGGCCGACGTCCAATGCCTCGGAAGCAACTGCTACCAGTCAGACCAGGTACCGTTGAAACTGGAAGAGATAGTGATAGACGCGACGCTGAACCTCGACGAGAGCATCGACTATTCGGAAACACTGGGGCTCGTCTACAATTTCTCAGGCGACAAGTACAAGAGCTTAGGAGTCATGCTGCCTGAATTCAGCCTGCCCGCAGGAGAGCTATACCCGGAGATAAACGTCTCGGACGTCATAGGAAAACACGGCCTGACAAGGGTTTACTCCTTCACCAGCGACAACTGCTCTGACGAGTTCGTCTACAACCCGGCGGAGAACACGGTCGAGCTGTGCCTGCTGCCCGAAGACCAGAGCAGGATAAGGATAGAGACGACGATACTATCCAGTAAAGACCTCTTGACATACGAGCAATACCAGAAGAAAAACGACTACGTCGGCAACCAGATAAACATAACCCTGCCCGCGAACAAGAACTCATACCTCTTCAGCATGAAAATAGAAGGCGGCGCAGGAGTGCTCATCCAGAACATCACGGGAAGCGTCTGCAAAGACTTCACAAACGACACGGCGTCCGCAAGCACCATGAGGCTGATACCCACCGTTAACGGGATAATATGCCAGGGAACGATCGTGCCCTCCAACGGCAATCCCGCGAACAAAGTTCTCGCGATACAGGGCCTGAACCAGCAGAAGATAAACGAGAGGAATCAGGAGCAGCTCGCGGCCCTTCAGAACGAGAACATCAATGCCTCGATACGGGCGAGCAACGCGGCCGTGAGCGCGACGAATGCGACTTTCATGAACGTGATACTGACGATAGC
>CAIYYO010000215.1 GCA_903930485.1 Methanobacteriota archaeon | reverse complement strand
TGGCCATGCTCTCACCGGATATCGAATGTCTAATTATTTTAGACTGGAGAAATATAAGGCAGAAACACGCATTTAGACAGCCAAAGGTACGGCCCTGAGACTATTCTTCATCTTCTCAATAATATCCTTCCCGCCTATGAAAGAATGCTCCAGGACGTCTACCAGTGTTTCTGCGGTAACTATTTTTATCTTGCCCTCATGCCTCTTTTCCAGCATCACATCATTCTCGTTGCTTTTAGGTATTATGACTGTTTTTAGGCCTGCTTCTATCGCAGCCTCTACTTTAGGAGTTACCCCGCCCACGGGCAGGACCTCTCCTCTTACGGTCAGGGAGCCAGTCATTGCAACGCTCTGATCGACGGGCACGTTTTTGAGTGCCGATATTACTGCTACTGCGACGCTGACGCTGGCCGAGTCTCCTTCGACGCCTTCGTATGTCTGGAGGAACTGGACGAATATGTCGTACTTCTCCTTGATGTCTTCACCATATATCTTCATAATAACTGCTGAGACATTCTGGACTGCCTCCTTGGCTATCTCTCCCAGCTTCCCGGTGGCGATGATCTCGGCCTTCTTCCCGCCCGGAGCGACCTCGGCCTCTATGGGCAGGATTGTTCCACCCTCCCCAAGGACTGCGAGTCCGTTAACGCGGCCCACCTTGGACCCGCTCGTAATAAGGATGTTGTACTGCTTCCTCTTGCTGATATAGATGTCGCCCATCTGCTGTTCAAGAGTCCTCGCCGAAACCTTGCCGTCGAGTACGTCGTCTCTTGAAACGTGCTTATGGCTTTTCTCGGATGCGATGTCTCCCGCAGCCCTTATCAAGCCTCCCAGGTCCCTGAACTTCAGCGTCAGCTTGTTCTGAGTGCCGGAACGTCTCCGGGCTTCTCTGACGATCTCGTCGGCTGCGTCCTTCGTGAAGTGCGGTATCTTCCCGTCCCGCTCAACCTCCTGGGCAATGAACTGTACTATCTTCCTCCGGTTCACGTCGCTGTCGTCCATAACGTCTTCCATGTATATCTCGTATCCGTAGCCCCTGATCCTCGACCTCAGCGCCGGATGCATGTGCTGTATCACGTTGTAGTTCCCTGCCGCGACGAGTATGAAGTCGCACGGGACCGGGTCGGTCATGACCATGGCTCCGGAGCTCATCTCGCTCCTGCCGGTTATGGGGAGCTGCTTCTCCTGCAAGGCCGTGAGAAGGTCCTGCTGGGATTTCCCGAGAGTCCCTATCTCGTCGATGAAGAGGACTCCCTTGTTGGTCTTATGGATTAGGCCGGAAACGACCCTCATGTGCGCGGGCGTGCCAAGGCCTCCGCTCTGCAAAGGGTCGTGCTTGATGTCCCCCAGCAATGCGCCTGCGTGCGCGCCCGTGCCGTCGTAGAACGGCGCGGCTTTCCTCGAAGAATTGTCGACGATAAGCCTAGGCGCATTAGACTTCACTCCGCCGAACATCATCCCCCTGAAATTAAGGCTCGAGAAAAGCAGGAACAACAGGCCCAAGCCCATGAAGATAAGAAAAGGCATCCCGTCAACATTCGTCTTGAGATACAAAACAAGCCCGATATATGCTATCAACGGCAGGACGAAGAACAACAAAACGATAAAGCTCGGATTAGGCCTCTTAGCCTTCTCCTCGGCGCCCTCGCTCTCCCTGCTCGCCTTGATGATCTTGATCCCCTCGCCGGTCGGGACCGTCCTGATAACCGGGGTGTTTTCGTCCTCGGGATTCGGGTACGCGAGAATGTCAACCAGATCCTTAGGAGACAGTAGCTCAGTCATGGCATTCGCCAGCATAGACTTCCCGGTACCGGGCTCGCCGATCAAAAGAACGTTACGCCTCTGCTTCGCGGCCTTCTTGATGATCTCGACAGCCTTCTCCTGGCCAACGACCTGGTCCACCAGCTTGTCAGGGACCTTCAGTTCGTCCGTGTATTCGAAATCGTCCCAGGACTTCATCACCGAAACGTCCTTCTTTACTTTAACCGGAACATCCTTCTTCTCCTCGACCTTGGGCTTCAACGGGATACGTATCTCTTCCATTATTTGAAAAATTTAGACAACTTGGATTAAAAGTAACTACGAGGCTCAGAAAAAAGACAAGAATCTGAATCAGCCATGTAATGTATAATAAGACCTTAAAATTTAAATATGAGAGGGATAAGGAAAGCTTTGCACTCAAAGTCGTATTTGCACCAAAAGCTATGACTTGATTTAGCCCCTACTCCAAGTAGCCTGTTGAATAACACCGCGTAGTAGTAATTTAATGGAAAAGAAAGATGCCACAAAGAACCGCGCAAAATGGATATCCTCGTTATTTATCCATTGTCAAATTTTAAAAAATCGTTATGCTGAAGGCAAAATTAACTTTAAAAAATAACCGCGCAAAATTAAAATTGATTTATATACTAAGAAGGTTATTTTATATATTGTGGATTGGGCAAAACCAAAACAGGTTTCTAAGAAGAAAATTAATCGTGCAGGAGATATTTTAATAAGTGATGAAAGTACTGAGGAAGAAAAGAACGAGGCAATTGAAATTTTAGATAACTGGAGGGCAATTCATAGCTATCCGATGCACGTATTTAAGGTAAGGCTAAAAAACAAGGCAACAAGTGTTGATAGTACTGCTTTAACTGCACAACGTCTTAAGCGTGTTCCAGCAATTATCAACAAATTAAAAAGAAAATATAATGGACATCCACCAACAATGAAACTGTCTCAAATGCAAGACATTGGTGGGTGTAGAGCAGTTCTATCAAATGTTTCACAAGCAAGAAAACTTTATGAAGAGCATTATCTAAAAGGGGATCTAAAACACAAGAGAGTCGGGGTAAAAGATTACATCATGAATCCTAAAAAGGATGGGTATAGAAGCATTCATCTAGTTTATAGATATTATAGCGATAAAAAAGGAAAGAAGGAATATAATGGCTTACTTGTGGAAATTCAAATAAGGTCAAAATTACAACACCTTTGGGCAACCGCTATTGAAACCGTAGACTTATTCACTAGACAAGCCATTAAATCTAATGAAGGACAAGAGGAATGGATGGATTTTTTTAGATTAGTAAGTAGTGCCTTTGCTAGAATGGAGAGTTGTCCTTGTGTTCCAGACACGCCTACTGACGACAACACGCTGTATTCACTAATTAAACAAAAGGAGGCAGATTTAAATGTTATAAAGGTGATGAGTGGTTGGACAAAAGCCATGAGATATTTTGAAGAACAGGTTAAAACAAAATCAAAAGCACAATATTTCTTACTAGAATTAGATATTTTAGGAGAACGAATGACTCTTGCCTCTTATCCAAAAAGTCAAGAAGAAAGAGCAATTGCAGATTATGCTGAATCTGAAAAAAGGAACAAGGGAAAAAGAGATTATGACGTAGTTCTTGTTGGAGTAGATAACGTTACTGAGTTGAAAAGAGCATATCCTAATTATTTTGTAGATAGTAGGGAGTTTTTGGAAAATTTGCAAAAGGTCATAAAGAAAGGGAATTAGGTGATCATTGGAGAATCCTTCACCACAATATCTCCACCGCATCGGTCCTGTATTTCTGCCTTACCCCCGTGTCCTTCAAGTCCTGCCTAATCCCTGCCTCGTGCATGAGCATTCCGAGGAGGGCGATCATTGCTCCGTTGTCGCTGCAGTAGCCTTTCGGCACGGAAAAGGTTGCGTTGTGTTCTTTGCTCATCAGGGAGAGCATCTCGCCTAGTCTTTTGTTGTTGCCTACCCCGCCGGTCAGCAGGACTTCGCGGGCTCTGAGGTGGGCTAACGCGCGTTCAGTGGCCTCGGTCAGCATCGAGAAGGCCGTCTCTTGGACCGAATAGCAGAGGTCTTCGAGGCTGGGTTTGCCGGTCCGGTACTCCATCTCCGCCGAGGTGAGGAGGCCTGAGAATGACAGGTCCGTGCCCTTGACTCCGTAAGGCAATTCGATGTATGTCGTTCCTTTTTTCGCGAGTTCCTCGATCTTCGGCCCTGCTGGATGCGCTAGGCCGGTCGTTCTTCCGAACTTGTCGAGCATGTTGCCTATGCCTATGTCCAGGGTCTCGCCGAATATCCTATATCTGCGGTCCCTCATCTTCAATACCTGCGTGTTTCCGCCCGAGACGTAGAGTATCAGCGGGTCCTTCATCTTACCCAGCGCCCGGCCTATCTCGATGTGCGCGACGCAGTGGTTGACGCCGATCAAAGGTATCTTATGGTGCAGAGAAAGAGCTCTCGCCCCGGTCGCGACGGTCCGAAGGCACGGGCCAAGGCCTGGTCCCTGCGAGAATGAGATGAGATCGACTTCCTTGAAACCCGCCCCTGCCTTGTCGAGGGCCTCATCCAAAGCTACCCCGAAATTCTCGCCCATGAACTGGGCCGCTTCCCTCGGATGGATGCCTTCCTTTGGGACATAGGTCCGGCGCACGTCTGATAACACCTTGTCCGGCGACTCTACAATCCCTACTCCGAGGGTATGCGCCGTCCCTTCTAGGCCTACGACTATCATCTTGATTAAATTAAAATAGAATACTTAATAGATATAAGATGAGCAAACCCACCAAGCCGGCCGGGATATTGTCCGGCACAAAGGTCATAGTCGGAGACAACGACCTGCGGAGTTTCCTGAAGGACAAAGGCTTTGGCGAGGAGTCCGGGAAAAGGCACGAGGTCTCGCTGATAGAAGCCGTTTACCTGGTCGAGAACGAGAAGATGGACGTAACGGACGGGAAGAAGATTCTTGAATTCGACGACCTTTTGAAAGCCGGAAACAAGGCGGAGAAGGACTTTTACTCAAAATATACCGTATATTCAGACCTGCGCGGGCGAGGCCTTCTCGTCAGGACTGGCTTGAAGTTCGGAGCCGACTTCCGGGTCTACGACAGGGGCTCAAACGTCAAGTCGTCGCATTCCAAATACCTCATCTACGTCGTGCCCGAGGAATACACCTGCTCGCTGCCGGATATGGCAGGCAAGATGAGGATGTCCCAGACCGTCAACAAGGCGATGATCTACGCGGTCGTGGACGAGGAAGGAGACATAACATATTACCAAATCGATAGGGTACGGATGTAGATCGTATCTTATTTTTACAAATATGACTGGAATAACCCTTGAATCGAGAAAGAAAGTCGCCGAGATCTCCGAAATATCCGAGAACGACAAGAGAGTCGTAAACGCGGAAGTCGCAAGGAAGGCCGTAAGATCCCTTGACAAGACAGGAAAGGACTACTGCGAAGGCAAGGAAAAGCCCATATCTATTAAAAAGCTTAATGACCTTATGGGACTATCTAGAGAAGGGTAGAACCTCATTACAAATATTAACCAG
>CAIYYO010000214.1 GCA_903930485.1 Methanobacteriota archaeon | reverse complement strand
CTTGGTCTTCCGGCAGTACCGTGAAGAGAATGACGGCACGCTCTCCGCGACTTTTCATTTCCACATCGGTAATAGTGATCAATGATTTCCTATTCGATTCTTTGATGAATCGGGCTTTTAGCGGCGAGTTGGTGACCTAAAATGTTAGACAAAGAACTTAAATCCAAAATCGATTCGCTCTGGGACAAGTTCTGGAGCGGAGGCATTTCGAATCCGTTGCAAGCGATCGAGCAGATCTCTTACCTTATCTTTTTGAGGAAGCTCGAAGACGAGGAAACGAAGAGGCAGCAGGAGTCGGTCCTGAAGGGCGAGAAATACAAATCGATCTTTGACGGTTCGGTCGTAGTCGACGGGAAAAGAATCGAATGCAAGACCTGCCGGTGGTCTGTCTGGTCGGAGTATCCGGCGGATAAGATCCTCGATCACGTGAGAAGCAATGTATTCCCCTTCCTGAAGATGCTCGGTGATCAGGATTCGCTTTACCGGCAGTATATGAAGGATGCGGTTTTCATTATCCCGACGCCTTCGCTTTTGATTGAGGCTGTGAGCATCATCAACGGGATGCACATCAAAGAGCAGAACAGGGATACACAGGGCGATATCTATGAGTACCTGCTCTCGGAACTAACCACTTCGGGAAAGAACGGCCAGTTCAGGACCCCGAGGCACATAATCAAGATGATGGTTGAGATGGTGGATCCCAGGTACGGAGACACGGTAGCCGATCCTGCCTGCGGTACGGCGGGTTTCCTTGTCTGCGCCTACGAACATATCCTGAGAGACAACACGTCGAAGTCCCTGATCAAGACCGACGAACAAGGCAACGAATATAATTACAAGGCCGATAAGTTGAACGAGAGCCAGTGGAAATTCCTCAGAGAAGAGGCCTTTCACGGCTTCGACATCGATCAGACGATGGTTCGTATCTCCCTGATGAACATGATGATGCACGGGATAAACGCTCCCGATATCAGGCAGTTAAACACCTTATCGACGAGATACACCGAAACCGATTGCTACGACGTGGTCCTCGCCAATCCCCCTTTCAAAGGAAGCATAGACGAGTCGGAGATCAGCGAGGAATTCCGCATCGAGAGCAAGAAGACCGAGTTATTGTTCCTGGAATTGATGTTTAACATGCTTCGGACCGGCGGAAGATGCGCAGTCATCGTTCCCGACGGCGTGTTGTTCGGGAGTTCCAAGGCCCATAAAGAGGTGAGGAAGCTCCTACTGAAGAGGTGCAGGCTAGACGGCGTGGTTTCCATGCCTTCGGGCGTCTTTAAGCCGTATGCAGGGGTTTCCACTGCAGTCCTGGTGTTTACCAAGGGCGAACCTACCGAAAAGGTTTGGTTCTATGACATGGCCTCCGACGGCTACAGCCTGGACGACAAAAGGACCTTGATAGACGGCAAAGGAGACATCCCGGACATCATAAAAAAGTTCAAGGAAAGGGATTCCAACAAATTCGAGGACAGAAAGGCCAAGTGCTTCACTGTGCCCATAAAGGAGATAGAGGATAACGAATTTGACCTCAGCATATCGAAATACAAGGAAATAGAGTACGAAGAGGTCAATTACGATAAACCTGAAGTGATCCTTGACAGGGTGATAAAAATGGAAAAAGAGATAGCGTAGGAAAAGGAAGCCCTAAAGAAAAAGATTTAATTATTACAACAAATTCAATCCCGACTATTTTACACAAAGAACTCCTTCAATAAGT
>CAIYYO010000213.1 GCA_903930485.1 Methanobacteriota archaeon | reverse complement strand
GCTTCCGGCAAAACCGGTTATACCTGTGATAAGGGCCCTGCTCATGGTAGTTATTTACCACTGTTCTCTTAAAAATCGGCACATTGATCGAGATAGGAGACTACGTCAGCATAGGCATGAACTCAATGGTCTTCGCGCATTCCAACCCGGCCTATTCGCTGGAGCTTAAGAAAAGATATACCCCCGCAAGGTGATGCCATCAAAGCCATAAACAGGAAGCATCCGGCCCACGTTTATCTTCACCCGCACGAGACCTACCCGGGCATCCCAAGAATAAAGGAGGCGCCCCTCGATTACCTCCTCAAGCGCTTCCAATTCAGGTCCGCGCGCGAAGTCCTTGAGCTTTAAGATGAGGAGCATAATCAGAATGCAGCGTACCAAACTTTGACAGTATTTATTGATTCACTACTAATTTGTTATAAGCGATGACCGACGTACTACTTATAATACCCCCATTCAACTACGGGGACATGAACGAGGCAGGGCCCATTTATCCAAGCATGGGACTGGTCTTCGTCTCCGCCGTGCTCGAACAGGCAGGCTACAACGTCAAGCTTTACGACATGTTCGCCCTCGGCCTTGACGAGAAAGTACTTGGCAAACTTCTTGAAGACAAAAACCTGAAAGTCGCCGGAGTAACCGCCGTAAGCGCGACATTCAAAACAAGCTACGAAATACTGAAAAACATAAAAAAGATCCGACCCGATATCACCACTATAATAGGAGGCCCCCACGTCACCATCCTTCCGGAAAAGACCATGCAGGAAGAGCACATAGACTACGGCGTCATGGGAGAAGGCGACTACACCGCATTAGAGCTGATAGATTATATTATCAAGGGTGCCGGCAGGCGCGAAGATATAAAAGGCATAGCTTATAGAGATGAAGAAGGCCGAGTCGTCCAGACCGAGAGGAGGCCTTTCATAGAGAACCTGGACGAACTGCCTTTCCCGGCGTATCATCTGCTGCCCATGGACAAGTATAAGCCCTATGGCGTCTACGATTCCGGGAGAAAGACTGCGGCTATGATAACCTCCAGAGGCTGCCCGTTCAAGTGCATATTCTGCTGCTCCTCAAAGATCTTCGGCGGACGATGGAGGCCGATGAGCGCCGAAAAGGCCATCGAGAACATAAAGAGGCTCTACAACGAATTCGGCGTACGGCACATATATTTCGAAGACGACGAGTTCACGGTCAGCCACGAAAGGGTCATGAAGATATGCGACGGGATAATAGAAAGCAAGCTCGACCTCAACTGGGAATGCCTGACCAGGGTAAGCCACGTGGACGACGAACTCCTCGCGAAGATGGCCAAAGCGGGCTGCAAAGGAATCCTCTACGGAGTAGAGGTAGGATACGATGAAGGATTGAAGAACATAAGAAAAGGAATAACCCTTGAGCAGGCGAGAAACGCCATCAAGCTCACCCAGAAACACGGCATGATCGCGAAAGCAGCTTTCATAATCGGCTTCCCGTGGGAGGGAGAGAAAGAGGTGAAACAGACCATAGACTTCGCCGCAAAACTAAATGCAGATTATCCGTTCTTCTTTATACTTAATCCGTTCCCGACCACCGACGTATATGAAACGATAAAAAAGGAAGGCCTGTTCATCCCGGGATTCAACGTAGACATGTACTGCGCGCAGCCTGCACTCGAGTCGCTCATTAGGACACGGTACCTGACCAGCGAAGAACTTATCCGGCTCATGGGCTACGGCTACAAGAAGATCTACTTCAATCCCAGGTACCTGTTCAGGCAGCTTAGGAGACAGAAGCACTTTTCCGAGTTGAAGAGGAATGTTATATCAGGGATGTACTTGCTTATTTTCACAGTCAAGTTGCTGCTCACCCGGGACAAACCGATCAAGGCGAGCTAAGGCCTTGGAAATTTGCCAAATAGCCCCGGAAGCATTTCCTACCGCAAGCCGATAACATCGACCACGTTCGGTCTTACTCTTACGAGAGAAGGAACTGGCTGCAGTGATGGGCTACGCCCGCTAAGGCTCTATTTCAGCTTAAAAGAGGAGTGAGGCCGGTTTTCGGTTCTCAAGTTCTTCATGAAGACGACTGGGAAGAGGAAAAAATCACTGAGCTGCGCCATCAACGCCGGCCATCCTCTTCTTCTATCCGTGCAGGATCCGCAACTTCTTTTAAAGCTTTACGGATGGCGTCAATGTATTTCTCTTCCGAGAAATCTTCTGCTCTTTCCTCGCAGTCTTTCCTCATCGAGGCGCATCTGTCCGGGGTCAGGAACAATACGGCGTTCTTTACGTTTTCGGCCGAGGGATCCGCCAATAGTATTCCGGTCTTCCCGTCTATGACTGTTTCCGCAAAGCCCATGTCTCCCGGTGCTATTACCGGTTTTCCAGCAGCCATGGATTCTATGGCGACGAGGCCGTAGTCTTCATGCAGCGAGGCGGCTATGGTCGCTATGCAGTCGCCGTACAACCTTTCAAGCACTTCTTCCAGGACCCATCCCATGACTTTTATGTTGGCATTGCTTTTGGCCTTTTCCTTTATTCGCTCAAGGTCCAAGCCTCCTCCAGCAACGACAAGGTTTTTGTCCGGCATTGCTTGGAAGGCTTCGACAATGACGTCGACCCTTTTGTCAGGGGTCAGGCGCGCAGAAGAAAGATAAAAGTCCCCGAACTTGTTGAACCTGAACCTTTTGGTATCCACCGGCGGATAAGCTATGACTGAGTCCCGACAGTAGGTTTCCTTGACACGTCTCTGCACGTTACGCGATATCGCTATAATCTTATCGACGCGGCTCACATTCCCCTTGTCTTCCCGCCTCAGAAAAAAACAGGACAACTGGAATAACTGCTTTTTAGGGAAAGAGAATTTCACAAGCTCTTCTGAATACAGGTCATACAGCCACCTTGTCGGCGCCTGACAGTGCCACACGCAGGGGCGATGCCGTCTCGCGATGCCCAGCGACTTTCCGCCGAATGTGACGAACGCATCGTATTTAGGCGTCTTCAAAGTTTTGAACCTGTGCTGTAGGACCCGGCCCCTAAGACGATACATGAACTTTTTGTGCAGGATGGATTTAGGAGAGATCAGTTCTATTATTCTTGCCTTCTTCAGTTCCTGGAACGTCGTATCCGGGCTGTACCAGCCGGTGTAGATGT
>CAIYYO010000212.1 GCA_903930485.1 Methanobacteriota archaeon | reverse complement strand
CGGCTGTTTCCAATGGCGCGGATGCCGTATACTTCGGGACGTCCGGGGGCTTTAACGCAAGAAAGAGGGCCGAGAACTTCAAGGAAAAAGAGCTCTCAGAGGTCGCGGGATACTGCCACAAGAACGGCGTCAGGGCTTATCTTGCCGCAAACACGCTGGTCAAGAACCGGGAACTTGATGACTATTTCTCATTATTGAGCAACGCATATTCATCAGGCATCGACGCATTCATAATACAGGATATTTCTTTCATCGGCCCGGCAAGGAAGGCTTTCCCGGACGCCGGCATACACGTCTCGACCCAGGCCTGCGTTTTTAATTCGTTGTATGGCAGACTTATCACAGGCGCGGACCGGGTCATACTGCCCAGGGAATACACCCTCAGCCAGGTGAAGGAGTTCGGCGCGAAGACAGGCCTCGGGGTTGAGGTCTTCGTTCACGGGGCGCTTTGTTTCTCGATCTCCGGGCAGTGCCTGTTTTCGAGCTTTCTCGGAGGAAGGAGCGGCAACAGGGGACTCTGCGCCCAGCCCTGCAGGAAAAGATACAATGGCAGATACCTGTTGTCGACGAGAGACCTCTGCCTCGTGGAAAAGATTCCGGAACTCGTAAAAGCCGGTGTCTCGTCATTGAAGATAGAGGGGCGCCTGCGCGATGCGGAATACGTTGCTGCTGCGACGTCGCTGTATCGCAGGGCCATTGACTCTTATCATTCCGGGGATTTCAGAGTGGACAAAGGTGCGCTCGCGGACGCAGAACTCGCCTACAGCCGGGAACACACAACGGGAATGATCGGCCGGGTGAGCGAGGTGTCGACGCCGGATGCCGGAGGTAAGAGGGGGATCTTTCTGGGAGTTGTCGTAAAGGGCGGGCTCGTCAGACTGAACGAATCGGTTAGAATAGGGGATGGCGTCGGGGTCTACACCGGAACCGGAAGCCACGGAGACTTAGTCAGATCTATCGAGACGAACGGCAGAAAAGTCTCATCGGCTGCAGCCGGTGAAACTGTCGGGCTTTTTCTGAACGCGAAAGAGGGAGACAGGATATTCCTGACATCGGGGGCCCAGAGAAGGAATACGTACAGATTTTCCAAAAAAGCACCTATTGCCGCCACAAAAAGAACACCCGGCGAGGTAGTTCTTGACATAACAGAAAGATCTTTTACTGAAAAACGCATTCTCGTAAAAGCATACTCGGTCGCAGATGCCCTAGCCGCGGTAAAAGCCGGGGCACACAGGGCTTACTATAATGTGTTTTCAAAGGATTACCCCTTGGACGAAAAATCCGTGCACCCCTATGTCCCCCGGTGCCTGACCGAATGGAATGCCGTAAAGGCGAAAAAGACCATCGAAGAGATCGATCCTGACTCGGTCCTATCCGGCGATGCGGGTCTTGCATGCAGCCTTAAAGGGAGGGAGGTCTTTCTGGACTCATCGGGCAACGTCTTCAACGACGTCTCGGTCAGCTTTTACAATACAAGGGGGATAATCCCGGTAGTCTCGCCCGAACTGTCGTTCGCAGAACTGGCAGGGTTCAAGGACAAGAGGTTCTGCGTCTACGCGCACGGGAGGATACCTCTCATGTCGACGAAATACGCGCTGGACGACTCTCCCCTCCGCGACGAGAAGGGTTACGTCTTCCCGGTCAGGACCGAATCGGATCTGAAGCAAGTCTTAAACAGCGTACGGCTCGGGCTTTTTGGAAGCGTGCAGCGGTTAGCCGGATCGGGAATAAATTATTTCCTGCTCGACCTCGAAGACGATGTAATAGAAACGGTCAAGGAATACAAACGAATACTCGCGGGCTCGGGAACAAAGAGGACAGGGGAGGGATACACCCTGGGAAATTACAGGAAAGGAGTCTTGTAGGGTTGAAGCCATGAAGAAAGCGACATACGGCGGACTATCCCAGGTCAATCAGGAAGTCGGCAGGGGTTCGAGCAAGAGCATTAAAAGGGACCGTGGGCTTTTTGACAGGCCGGTGCACAGCAGCCTCTCGGAGTACGAAAGGTCCTGGAACGACAAGAACCTGATGCCGAAAAACAGGGCATACGCCTCCATGAAGCCGGTGCTGATGGCTTTTATCTTATGCATCGCATGGATCGCCGTCCACGAAATTGTCCATTGCCTGGCATGCGCATCCGAGGGCGGAAACGCCCGCATCGTGTCCTTGACCCCGTACCCCTCTCTCGCGTGCGATATCCGGCACGACCAAAGCTTCGCAGGCTCCTTCCTTTACTATTTGTCGCCTTATGCGGCCGCATTGATCGTCCTCTTCGCCCTGTCGGGCAGGACTAATGCGTGGCTTAGGCTTTTTTCTTTCGCAGCCTTCGCTGACACAATGTATAACCTTTTCGCAACGACCGTATTCGGCGGGAGATTCGGCATCCGGG
Source organism: Methanobacteriota archaeon (assembly GCA_903930485.1). Lineage (GTDB taxonomy): Archaea > Altiarchaeota > Altiarchaeia > IMC4 > QMZM01 > CAIYYO01. The sequence continues at coordinate 8,115 of CAIYYO010000212.1, read as the reverse complement.
GAAACGATCTGTTCCTGCTCGTCGACGGACTGGAGAAGTCAGGCAGCGCCGACCCGGCCGGGCTGTTCGCGATAACCCTGTACGTGGCGGCTGTGCTTATATTGTCGCTGGCGGTCTTTTACCGGGATCATTCAGGCGTCTTTATGACCTCTAAGGTCCGGCGGTTCTACATCAAAGCCGCAGGATTTTATTCCGTATTCTACGCACTATCCCTCGCCGGCCTCTTTATCAGGTGGCCGACGTCCTAGGCGGATGCGCTTTTTGGAAACTGGCCAGTATAATGCAATCCCGCGTCCTTTATCTCCAGAACGTCGATCTTCAGCCCCGGCATCCTTGACAGCTGCGTGTTTATCCTGTCCTCAAGCACCTTCTGCCCTTCGCTGGATATCTGTGAAGGGACCGGCACAAGGCCGGCTTGCGAATCTCTCAGGACCAGTGCGATGGAATTATCCGAAGCCTTGCTTATGCTGCCTTTTGCATAGACCGGCCCCTCGACGTCGTAGCCGTATCTCTTCAGACTGACGTACGCAGAGACTTCAGCCTCATCATTCTGGCCCAGCTTAACCTGTATGCCCTTCAACGTCCCGTCAGGGTCGTTCGTCGCCTGGAGATATGATGAAAGCTCCATGCTCGACAAAGTGATGTCCATCGGACCGGTATCGGAATATGCGACATAGCAATCCAGACAATATTTTCCGGAAGGGCCGGACAGCTTTACGCTCTGCGCATCAAGTAGCGTCTTGAACTGGGCGGGATCGGCCGCGACGCCCAGGTCTCTCTGTTTGTCGGCCCCGAGAAGAGACGTAAGAACAGGCACCTTCAGGAAACCCGATGCCGCGCCGACAAAGACAACCGCCAATACGGCCAGGAGGAACACAGCAACCAGCCCGGAAAAAATCGTCTTTAGCTTCATGTAAATCACTTCGCAGACTTAAGCTCCCTTAAGACCTTTTCGACTATCTCGTCGTTCGTAGCGACCTTCGCCTTGTTTTCCTCGAACCGGGGCTCTATTATCGTTATCCCGTTCTTCTCAAGCCTCTTTATGTTCTCGACTATGAAGGGGTTCTTGTACATCGAAGAATGCATAGCCGGAGCTATAATGACCTTTACGTCCGAGCCTATCGCAGTCGTTGCGAAAGTCGTCACGGCCGTATCGTCTATGCCGTTCGCTATCTTCGATATGGTGTTCGACGTCGCAGGACAAATCAGGAGTATGGAAGCTTCGCCGCCTGTCCCGCAGAGCCTCACGTGCTCGGTCGCGCCCGTGATCTCGGTAACAACCTTGTGCCCGGAAGCCCATTCCAGGACGTGCGGGCTTATTATCTTCAAAGCCGACTCCGACATCACGCATTCGACGTCTATTCCCTTCCTCGACAATTCCCTGACGAGCTTCGGGGCCTCGATGGCTGCGACGCTCCCGCACACGGCCAGAACGATCTTCTTTTCCTTGCTCTCTTTAATGGTTGCCATTTTGATTCAAACACCGTAAACAAGTTTTTTCCGGTTTATTTATATTATTTTTCCGGCGTATTTATAGATGTTTCTTGTAATGAGTTTACATCCCATCGATGGTACGACAATGAATGAGCTGGTTCCGACTGGAATAAAAGGATTTGACGCAGTGCTGGGCGGCGGACTGCCTCCGGGCTCATGCATCCTCCTGATAACTCCGCCCCTGGTCGAATCAAGGCTCTTCTGCATGGAGTACATCTATCAAGGCCTTCTCGCAAAAGAGCCAGGGATGATAGTGTCGATGGACTACTCCCCTGAGGCGCTGAAGCTGCGTGCAAAGGAATACGGATGGGACTTAGACAAAGGCGAAGAGGACAAGATGCTAAAATGGGTGGACGGATACTCGCTCAATGCGAAAAAAGACGTCATATGCACTGATTCCATCAAAAGGATAGGCGGCTCCATCGCCCTCTCGGACCTGACGATCGGCATGGCCAAGATACAGCAGGATTACGCGGCAGTCAAAGGCTTCTACCGCTTCGTGTTCGATTCCCTCTCGACGTTGTTCATCTACAACGACCCGACGACCATCTACAGGTTCCTGAGGGTCGCGATATCGAAGCTGCGGACCACGAACGGCGTAGGCTTCCTGACCCTCGGCGAAGGGATGCACGACGCCCAGATAGAGATGACGCTCCGATATATGATGGACGGGACCATCCAGATAGACGACGACATGCACATGAATATCCTGAACCTTCCGACGCCTTCTTCAGCCAAAAGCTCCAAGCTCGTACTGAGAAACACGGGATTCACAGTGGAGATATGATAAAAAATATAAAAAACGGGGCCGCTACAGCTCGAACATAGGCTTGAGCTCGATGCCTTTAGAGTTTATCTCAACGATATTGCGAGTCCTTGAATGCCCTACGCCGCGCATCTTTACTACTTGCAGGGTCCTGAGGAGGTCTCCCTTGTTCTCAAGCTCTCTCATCAGTATGACCCCGTCGGTTATGAACTCCTCGATGCCGTAAACCGAATACTGAAAGGTCATGGGAGGGACCTCCGAGATCAGGATGGACGTGCAACCGATATACCGAAGCTGCAACGAGAGCTCGAAAAGGAAATCCCGTATGTTGACCTGGTTCCCAAGAGAGTTGCAGATAGCAGTTACCGAATCGATCACCACCCGCTTGGCCTTGCTCTCCAATATCACTGCCGATATCGCGTTCATCAGGCTTTTGGTCGTCAGGGGCTGGAAGTTGGAAAGGCGCTCATCCTGTGTCAGGTCCACGACCTGGACTACGCCCGAATCCACCAGGTTCCTGTCAAAGAACTCGAAATCCTGGAGATAGGCCAGCATCTTGTCCTTGGGCTCCGAAAGGCTTATATACAGGCCCGGCTCGCCGTATTCCTTCGCTCCGGTAAAGAGGAATTTCTGCGAAAGGATCGTCTTCCCGGTCCCGCAGCTTCCGGATAAAAGAACGCAGTGACCACGCGGGATCCCGCCGTCGAGAATGATATCCAAGCCCTCTATCCCGGTCCTGATCTTTTCAAGCATCAGATAAATAATTAATGTTCTCGGTATAAATACATATTCCATGGACTACAGGGAAAAGGTTTACAAGGCCGTCTCAAGCATACCCAACGGCCGAGTCTCTACATATAAAGAGATAGCATGCGCCCTCGGGGACCCGAACCTTGCAAGAGCGGTCGGCAATGCACTGAACAAGAACCCTGATCCTGCGAAGGTCCCATGTTACAGAGTCGTCAAGTCAGACGGTTCGATCGGGGGATTCAAGTGGGGCCTACAGGAGAAGATACGGCTTCTCTCATTGGAAGGGATCATTGTCAAGAAAGAAAAAGTCGTAGGCTTCAAAGAACTGATGCACAAACCGCGAATCTAAAATAAGGCCAACTGCTCGGCAGTGACGCGAGGGACGCCCATTATATCTACTCCCCCGGAGGTCATGTTGAGGATCACTGAATGCGACTCCTTTGCGAGTTCTTCGATTAGACGCTTCCCTATCGCGAGCTTCCTTTTCTTTAGTTCTTTTTCATATCTTCCGGCATATTTCCCTATTTCTGTTCCAAAATCCATACCGCAGAGAACGATCAGCCCGGCGCCGAATCCCTCGGCCAGAAAAACGCATCTGTCCCCGTCAGTGAATCCGCCGAAGTTGTGCAGGCGCCCGAACGGTTTCGCCTGCGTGGTGCCGACGACGTTCTTTAGTTCGGGTACGAACTTTCGCAGCAGGACGATATTGTCGCCGTGGGCGTGCACAACCGTGACAGTCCCCTTCCGGTTGGATTCGAGGATACTTTCGGGAAAGCCGTCGAGGTCCGTTACATGAACATCCGGAACGATGCCTTCTTCCAGAAGAGCTCGGGCAGCCCCGTCCGCGGCGACAAAAACATATTTTTTCTCCTTGTGAAGCGACTCTTTTTTCAAAGCGCGTATGTCATCTATGAGAGAAGGCCCAGCGCCGAATACAACAACGATTCTGCCTTTAATCACCTTTTCAAGACGCGACAAGTCCTCAGCGGCATCGTGGTCAGGGATAAGTTTATCGAGGACCTTCGCCGCCTCCATGTCCGAGCCCGGATCAAGGCCAAGTTCTTTTACGATCTTTGCGTACTCTTCCCGATTATCCATTCGTTTTTTATTAGTTTTGGAGTATTTATAGGAGCCCAATTAATGTTTTAATTATAGAGTGATTTACATCATGAAAAAACAGGTTCTGTTCGGAATCGCCTTGCTTCTGTTGTCGGGCTACGCTTATTCGATGCAGAGCGCCTACATGTTCGTGTCTCTCAGCTACGGCCGGGGCTGGTGGCCGTGGGTCTGCTTCACCGAGCATGGAGTGAAAGGGATAGGAGAACCGTATAATAGTTGCGGCGCGCGCGAGTGCCCTTTCGGAGAAGCGAAATTTTGGGGTGTTGACTGCAATGATTATTCAAAACTAGGCCCGGATTACTCCAAATGTAATAATCTTAGTGAGAGGGCGTTTGAGAATTGTCTGACAAATGTCACTGAATCTTACAATTACACATTCGTTATGAACGCCAGCTACTGGGGCGAGATTTCCCCCGGCTCCTGGGGCCTTGTCACTGAGATAACCGCCAATTCCGACTTAAAGCTTGTCACAAGCGACAATCTAGTAGTAGACGACGAAGTCTGCAGGGGTGAAGCATTCAAACCGGTCAAAGGCGTGAACAAAGGCGAATACTGGTCCGACGGCGGGCACATGGATTCTCCGCCTGTCTATTGGGTCGACGACGTGAAAGAGTTCGTCAAGAAGGTGATGGATTACCATGAGAAGACGTTTACCAAGGCATCAGACATTTATTTTCCCAATGAGCAGGTTCCTGAAGGCTATATAGACGAGTTAACCGGGATACCTGTTTATGATACTCCTTTAATGTCCAGTGAACAGGAAAAAGAACTTGGCGTTTCCTCGCTTGGTTACAACTTGGGAATGACTGGAAACGTCGTCTGCAGCATGAACAAGGTCAACGATTCCTCGTCAACGGATGACATAAGCGTGTACGAATCCGGCAAAGACGTGATCGACGTCGACGTAGTCTACGCCGTGGAATGCAGTTATTACTATTATAAGACACCGACCGGCTACGTCGTCCAGGTGCCGACGGTCTTGCAGGCAGGCCCCGACGCCACTGTAAACGACTGGGGCACCCACAATATCATGTTCAACTCCACGGACGACTTTTTCAAGGTCGGAACGGTAACCCTCTCGAAGAGGATAAAGATTACGAATCCGGCAAAGCCGTCGCTGGAAATTACGGTGCCGGGCTTTGATAATCCGATATACGGCGAAGCGAACAACCTGCGCCTTGTCCTCAAGAACACCGGCGACACAAGCGTCAGCATTAGAGGCATCAGATCCAACGTCAAGAGCAAGACCGTATCCTGTGATCTAGAGATTGTTCAACCGGGTGATTCGACGGAATGCATCGTGTCGGTGACTCCTGAGAAAGGCAAGCGCCTCGACGTCTTCGTGGACTACAAGTACAGGTCGTGCGGGAGATGGGTGCTCGGCAATTCGACTGTAAGGCTTGTAGACTATCAGGACATTGTTCCATCGGCTTCTGCCCAGGCCTACGGCTTCGACGTCTACGGCGACTGCCGGAACGACTACTTCGGATGCGACGCGCCCAGCAGGGAAGGAACCTTTATCGCAGGCTATCGTTGCTTCAACAAGGACGGTAAATACAATGTGCCCTCTATAGGGAGATTCGATTTGAAATACGACTTATCGACCGTTCCAAAAGACAAAGAAATCCTAGGCGCACGTCTTTTCCTGAACGCGAAGAACGTCAACAAGGCCCAGGCAGTTACCATTTACTCTACAACGAACGATAAATGGGGAGCCGCATCGTGCACTCCCGGAGGCGACATATGCGCCCAGCCCTGGTGCAAGGAATGTCTGCCGCTTTACGACTTCGCGGGCGAGAAGGGATCATCGGTCTACATCGAAGGCCTTGGAGAATACTCTCTTGACGTCAGCGAATACGTCAAAGGAACAATCGGCAAAGGCGACAGGTACGCATCACTCCAATTGATGGGACAGGAAGACCAGTGGAGCGCGGAAGGGGAGAAAACGTGCGCGAAGCAAGGCGAATGGGCCAGTCAAGATATGGAGTTCTACGGAACCGGAGATAAGGGACCCTATCTCGAGGTTTTATACAAATAAATCCCTCATCAGTATTATGCCGGCAAAGAAAGCCAACCTGATGATCGACGAGGAACTGATCCGCCGCATATGCGATTATGCATCATTGAAGCAGTCCGACAGGGTCTTGGAGATCGGGGCCGGGACCGGCAACCTGTCAGCTGAATTGGCAAAGCGCGCAGGGACGGTTTATGCCGTCGAGAGGGATGCGAGGTCGTGCAGTTTCCTTGAGAAGAGGTTTTCAGAGGCGAAAAATGTTGAGATAATTTGCGCCGATGCCCTGAAGATCGGTTATCCGTCCTTTGATAAGATCGTTTCCAACCTGCCTTATGAGATATCGCGGAAGGTGACGGAAAGGATCCTTTCCGTGAGATTCGGCCTGGCGGTCCTTGTTTTCCAGAAGGAGTATGCTGAGAAGTTGTCGGCAGAGCCGGGGAACGGAAATTACCGTTTTATTTCCGCCTTGGCCCAATTTTCGGCAGACATCGAGGTCCTTGAAATCGTCCCGGCAAAGGCGTTCCGGCCCGCACCAAGGGTCCAGTCTGCCGTCGTCAGGTTGAGGCAAAAAGAAGTTCCCGAGGCAGGTTTTGTCGATTTTCTGCATAAAGTCTTCAATTATCGGAACAAGAAATTGAAGAAGCTTTTTCCAAGTGCCGAGGGCCTTCCGGATACAAGGGGTTCAAGACTTTCTCCTGAAGAATTAAGGAAAGTTTATCTGGATTTCTGCGCTGAGGGCTGATTTATTTAACTTTAAACAGATATAATAGCCTACTTTAGTCATCAGAAAATGAGTCCAAAAACAGGAACAGAGCTTTTAAAAACCGGCTTCGCCAAGATGGTGAAGCACGGCGTAGTGATGGACGTGACCAACGCCGACCAGGCAGTCATAGCCGAACAGGCCGGGGCGGTCGCAGTCATGGCCCTCGAGAGAGTACCTGCCGACATCCGGGCAGCCGGCGGCGTCGCAAGGATGGCTTACCCTGAAAAAATCGAGGAGATCATCGAAACGGTAACGATCCCGGTGATGGCGAAGTGCAGGATAGGCCATTTCGCGGAGGCGCAGATACTCCAGCAGATCGGCGTAGACATGGTCGACGAGTCGGAGGTGTTGACCCCGGCCGACGAGGCGAACCACATCAACAAGAAAGATTTCACAATACCTTTTGTCTGCGGCGCGCGCGACCTTGGAGAGGCTTTGAGGAGGATAAGCGAAGGCGCTGCCATGATCCGTACAAAAGGTGAAGCAGGCACCGGCAACGTTGTAGAAGCCGTAAGACATATGCGCCTCATCAATTCCGAGATGAAGAAGATACAGAACATGTCCCCGGACGAGTTGTACCAGGAGGCGAAGTTCCTCCAGGCTCCGATGTATCTCATCGAAGACGTGAGGAGGACCGGCAGGCTTCCTGTCGTGAATTTCGCAGCCGGAGGCATTGCGACGCCGGCAGATGCGGCTCTGATGATGCAGCTCGGCGCTGACGGGAATTTCGTCGGTTCAGGAATCTTTAAGTCGGCCGATCCGTTGACGATGGCGAAGGCGATCGTGCAGGCCACGGCGCACTACGATAATCCTAAGATGCTCCTCGAAGCGTCCAAGGGCCTTTCCGAGGCGATGAAAGGGATAGACATCCGAGACCTTGAAGAAAAGGATAAGCTGCAGGTCAGGGGCGTCTGAATTATTCGGACCGGTTTAAATGGACAACGGGAACTGGCATTCGAAAGACGCCGGCCAGGCATTGGCCGGTCTTAATTCTACCGTTGAAGGCCTTTCCAGCGCCGAAGTTGTCAAGCGGACTCGCAGTTACGGTCTTAATCAGCTCTCGGAATTCATGCGGGAAACTCCTATCAAGATGTTCTTTCGCCAGTTCAAGAACACCCTGGTGATCCTCTTGATCGCTGCCGCATTGCTCTCGGCCGTCTTAGGAGTCTTGCAAAAGAGCCCTGACGAGATCCTTGATGCCGTTGCGAT
>CAIYYO010000211.1 GCA_903930485.1 Methanobacteriota archaeon | reverse complement strand
TTTTCATACAAGGGAAAGAGTTTCATACGCAGGTTCGACGCAAACAGCTACCTGTACATAACGAACGCCATAGACCAGTTCGATCTGACGCATGGGGGAACAAGGAGGCTGCGCGACGTTTTCAGGGGCGTTTTGGCAAAATTCCTGCTGGTGTCGTTCACATCAGACTGGCTTTATCCGCCGGAGCAAGTCGAGGAGTTATATGCGGGCCTTGCAGAGGCAGGCATCCCGACGGTATACAAAAAGCTGGATCTGCCGTACGGCCATGACACGTTTCTGGTGTACAACAATACCCTGGGGAACGCACTGACGGACTTCCTTTCCCAGGAGGCCGATGAATATTTCGAAGAGATCAAAACAGTAAGCAAAGTTACGTATTCGATCTAGAGCCACTTTCAAAAAAAGACAAAATGACAAACAAGACTGGAACGGAACTATTGAAGACCGGCTTTGCAAAGATGGTGAAGCATGGGGTTGTTATGGATGTAACGAATGCGGAGCAGGCGCTGATCGCAGAAAAAGCGGGAGCCGTCGCAGTCATGGCTCTCGAAAGAGTCCCTTCAGATATCCGGGCCGCAGGAGGCGTTGCACGCATGGCCAACGTGGAGAAGGTCCAGGAGATAATGGCTGCAGTTACCATTCCTGTCATGGCCAAATGCCGCATAGGACACTTCGTGGAGGCGCAAATACTGCAGGAGATCGGAGTAGACATGGTTGACGAATCGGAAGTCCTCACACCAGCCGACGAAGCGAACCATGTCAACAAGAAGAACTACGTGATACCGTTTGTATGTGGCGCCCGCGATCTCGGAGAAGCCCTCCGCAGGATAAGCGAAGGAGCGGCTATGATCCGGACAAAGGGCGAAGCCGGAACAGGCAATATTGTCGAAGCTGTCAGGCACATGAGGCTCATAAACGCAGAAATAAAGAAGATACAGAACATGGATTCAAACGAACTGTACCAGGAGGCAAAGAATCTGCAGGCGCCGCTGTATCTCGTTGAGGAAGTAAAGAAACTGGGCAGGCTGCTGGTGGTCAATTTCGCGGCAGGAGGGATCGCAACACCAGCCGATGCCGCCTTGATGATGCAGCTTGGAGCCGATGGGAATTTCGTAGGCTCGGGGATATTCAAGTCCAAGGACCCCCTCACGATGGCCAAAGCGATAGTGGAGGCGACGGCTCACTACGACGATCCAAAGGTACTACTCAAGGCGTCTATCGGGCTCTCCGAAGCGATGAAAGGGATAGATATAAGAGACCTTGCCGAAAACCAGAAACTGCAGATGAGAGGTTTTTGATATTTATACTGGAAATGTCTAATAATTAACAATTGTTAACATGGACAAAAGGGCTACGGCAACAAAAGAGTTCCAATTCGCAATTCCGTGTAGGGTATGAACGCCCTCATATACATAGCTTATTCTAAGGACCGTATTTAGATATCTTTTCCTTTTTTGCACTTTTATATTATATCAAAAAATGGTGAAAACAATGGTACACAAAAACATATTATCAACGATAGGGGGCACACCCCACGTAAAAATAAACAAACTCACAGGACCAAACGACGCGGAACTGATAGCGAAGATCGAATACTTCAATCCCGGAAGTTCGGTAAAGGACAGGATTGCCTTGTACATGATCGAGGA
>CAIYYO010000210.1 GCA_903930485.1 Methanobacteriota archaeon | reverse complement strand
GGCATACCTAACAGGAAGATACTGAAGATCGCGGAAGGCTCGCCCAACATCCTCAACCTGATGAAGGACCGAAAAGTCGAGCTCATAATAAACACGCCCGCGATGGGCAAGGTCCCGAAGAAAGACGGCTACAGGATCAGGGTCTCGGCCGTGGAGCTGGACATTCCCTACATCACGACGATTTCGGGCGCGAGCGCGGCCGTCAAAGCGATAAAAGACGTGAGGGAGAGAGAGATCCAAGTGAAATCCATGAACGAATACTTCAACGTCGCGCCGAAAAAGAGATAAGATCCCCTTTACTTCAAAGGGTGCGGCTTCGGCACTATGACGTTTATCGAGATCTGCGCGATCGCGTTCTTGCCTGACGAGTCCTTGACCTCCAGCTTTATGACATGAGGCGATCTTGACAGTTGTCTGCTGAACGTCTCGGTCGCTCCGATCGGGCCGTCTATGTCCGACGTCCACTGGTACGTGTAGGGGAGTTTTCCGCCGTATGCCTTGCACATGAAGTCGATGTCCGTCCCCGTTTCGTATTCTCCGTTGTTTTTGGGTTTCAGTATGACTGCTATGAGGCCCGGGACTGTCGTCGGGGTCAGCGGGCCGTTGTTGTCGAATCCAGGTATGCACGGGCAGTTGAAGGGCGCCATAGTCCCTCCTGTAATGAATTTGACTGCAGAAGGCCCTGCCATGAAGACGGCCAGGCCGAGTATTGCGTAGACGACCCTGCGTTTCATCTCTTCCCTCTCGGCAACGTCTTCTGCGCTTGTAAGGTATCTCGCACCCGATAGGATGAGTATTATAGCTGCCACAGAAGAGATCGTGAAGGAGAGGATGCAGAAAGCGTTGCACGTGAAATTGCCTGCCGAGGACATGACCCCGTTGGCGGCGGCCATGGGATTCTGTGCGCAGGCTGCCGTAATGAAATAGACCAGCGGCGCTGCCAGGAGGATTGACGTTTTTTTCATCAGAAGATAATTGATGGAAAGGGGTTAATAATACCTTACTTCCTCGCTGCCGACCCTCTTTTTGTACCTGACGCCGAAATACAGGCCAGCCAGCAGCCCTCCGAGGTGGGCGTTATGCGCTATCCCGCCTGCTATTCCCGAGGTTGTGCCCATCTCGAAAAGCGCATACAGGGTATATAATACAGCATATATATAAAGCGGCATGGGTATGAAGTATACGAAAATCAGCAGCCTGGGCCTTAGGACGACGAGGGCCCCCATAACGGCGAAGATCGCCCCGGACGCTCCAACGGCCGGCACGTCCGGACGCGGGATATTGAACATGAGCGAAGTGATCAGGTACGCGATGCTGGCAAAGATTCCTCCGAGGAAATAGACCTTGAGGAAGTCGTTCTCTCCGACCAGCTTTTCGAGATAGAGCCCGAAGAAGAAGAGCGCTATCATGTTGAAAAGGATGTGGGTGGGATCGGCATGCAGGAACATGCTCGTGATAATGGTCCAGGGCTGCTTCGTTATCGCGTCCGGGAGGAGGGAGAAATTGTCGTATATGACGACGGGATTGTAGTACGTTATCAGGAAGACTATCACGTTGACGGCAATCAGCGTCTCAACGACGTCGTAATCGTATCCAAAGACTCTCATTTTTTTGTTATCAGTTATATTCGGCGTTGATCCTTATGTACTCGCACGAGAGATCGCAGCCGTAGCCGACGGCGCTCTCCTTTCCCGAGTTGAGGTTCACGATGATCCGGAGTTCCTTGCTCTTCAAGATCTTTCTTGCAGGGTCGAGGTCACGCATAACTCCTTTCAGCACGACTGCGGCCTTCTCTTTCCCTGACTGGTAGTGGAGGTCTATCTTCTCGAAATCGTATTCGATGACTGATCCCATCGCGCCGGCTATCCTTCCCCAGTTCGGGTTTTCTCCGTGCACGGCGGTCTTGACGAGGTCTGAGGATATTATCGCCCTGACGGCTTTGCGGGCGGTTTCTTTGTCTTTCGCGCCAGAGACCTCGACCTCTATGTATTTTGTCGCGCCTTCGCCATCGAGGGCCATGAGCCTGGTCAATTCCTTTGTAAGATGGTTGAGCAAAATCTGGAAATCCTGTTTATTGCACCCGACCTTGCCGCTCGACAGGAGAAGCACCATGTCATTCGTGCTCATGCAGCCGTCGATGACCAGCATGTTGAAGCTGTCCTCCACTGAATTCGTAAGGCAATCCTGAAGCGTCTTCTGGTCCAGGTCGGCGTCAGTTGTAATAAAGCAGAGCATAGTCGCCATCTTCGGAGAGATCATTCCTGAACCCTTGCATATGCCGCCGACTTCGATGCCTTTGTATTTGAATGAAACGCTTTTCTCTTTCGTGTCCGTCGTCATGATGGCCCTTGCCGCGCGGGTGCTGGCCTCCGGGGCATTAGACATCTCTTTTGAAACCTTTAGGGCGACTTTCTCTATCGCGCCCAGGTCGATCTTTCTCCCGATTATCCCGGTGGATGCGACCGCGACCATTGAAGGGTTTATGCCGAGCATTTTCCCGGCCATCTCGCACATCTTTTTGGCGTCTTCCATTCCTCCTTTAACGCATGCATTGGCGTTGCCGGAGTTGGCTATGATGGCCTGCAGCATTCCTTTGGAGGTTTTCCCGGCAGTCAGCACTACTGGGGAGGCCTTCATAGTGTTGGTCGTGTAGACGGCGGCGGCTTTGCATGGCGTTTCGGCAACTATCAAGGCCACGCCGTATCTGCCTTCCTTCAGCCCGCCTGCAGAAAATCCGTCAACGCAGACGCCTTTGGATGTTCGCTCTATGTCCATCTTGTAAAATGTTTTTCCTTAATTATTAAGCCCGCAGTAAGATATTATAATGCATTTGATTGCTTATATGCGCCTTGCATATCCTTTTTCGAATTAAATTGAATAACGATGTTGGAGGAGATATAGGGGAGAAATGTGCTGTCTTCGGCATCCGGTCAAGCGAGGAAGTCTTCGACAGCATATATTACGGACTCTACGCCCTCCAGCACCGCGGACAGGAATCGGCCGGCATAGCCACTTTTTCTAACGACAAGATAAACCTGCACAAAGACCTCGGTCTCGTTTCCCACGTTTTCAAGAACGTGCACCTCGACGGAAAGGCCGGGATAGGGCACGTCCGATACTCGACATGCGGCGGCCTCGGTGTAGAGAACTCGCAGCCGTTCGTCATAAACTACTCCGAAGGAAGCTTTGCGATAGCCCACAACGGCAACCTGACGAACACGCCGGAGATGCGAGCCCTCCTTGAAAGGAAGGGAAGCGTCTTCACGACGACGTCCGACACCGAGATAATCGCCCAGCTAATCGTTCGGGAACACCTACGCACCGGTGATTTCGTTGAGGGTATAAAGAGCGCAATGAACTATTTGAAAGGCTCCTACTCGCTCGCCATACTCAAACAAGACAAGGTGATCGCTGTACGGGACCCGTGGGGTATCCGGCCGCTCGTCTATGGGAAATCGGAAAAAGGAGCCGCGATCGCTTCCGAGACATGCGCCCTCGACGCCGTAGGCATGAAGCTGGTAAGGGACGTTAAGCCCGGGGAAATACTTGTCATCGGCGACACGGTCGAATCCTTCACTGGGCGTAAAGAGGAGCCGGCTCACTGCATGTTCGAATACGTGTATTTCGCAAGGCCTGACTCCATAATAAACGAGGTATCGGTTTATGAAGTCCGGAGGAACCTTGGAAGAACCCTTGCGAAGGAATCGCCTGCCGAGGCCGACATAGTCGTTGCAGTGCCGGATTCAGGCATCACGGCCGCCATAGGATTCTCCCAAGGATCGAAGATACCGTACGGAGAAGGCCTGATGAAGAACCGCTACCACGGCAGGACTTTTATCATGCCGATACAGAAAGACCGGGAGAACGGCGTCAAAGTAAAACTGAACCCTATAAGGAGCGAGATCGCAGGCAAGCGCATCGTGCTCGTCGACGACTCCATAGTCCGCGGGACCACGATACGAAGGATCATCAAGATGCTCAGGGAATACGGCGCCAAAGAAGTACACGTCAGAATATCCTGCCCGCCGATAAGGTGCCCCTGCTTCTACGGCATAGACATGCAGACCTACGAGGAATTCATCGCCCAGAAAAAGACAGTAAAAGACATCGGAAAAGAGATAGGCGCCGACTCGCTCGCGTACACGAGCCTGGAGGGACTGATAAAAGCTATCGGACTGCCGAAGGAAAAACTCTGCCTCGCATGCCTGAACGGGGAATACCCGATAAAGGAAGAGCAGATGAAATTGAGCGAACTATAACCAACTCCTCAAAAACCCAGCCCCAGGAAGTGTATCAACACAACAAGCAGCACGCCCGGGAGCCCTGCGATCGCTACAATCAATACAGATAACCAATAGATCGGTATCCCTAAGCCAAAGAAATAGTTCAGGGCCCAGAACACGATTATCCCCATGATGGAATTGATTAACAAGTGCCCGACGTTCTCCAGGATCTTCCATAGGATATATACCACAACGACTGCAAGAAGCAATGTTGCGACTTCGACAAGTAAAGACATTTTTTTAACCCCTTATATCTACTTATATAAGTTCTGAGGATATAACACGATGACAGGGGATTATCCGATAAAACAGGGGCAGATAAAATTGAGCGTATTGTGATTTAATGTACGATGTATTAATCCATAATGAGGCGACAGTTTGGAAACGTCTTATGATACGGCCCTGCAGGATTCCCTCAGGCGGCATTTTTCCCAGGAAGAGATAGACGATGTCCTTCCAGGTTACGTTCTAGCTGAGGAGAAGCGGCGGGCTCGAGAGCGTATTCTATTCGGATTGTACATTTTTTTGCTTCTTGCCGGGATCGTGTTCCTTGTTCCATATGCATATACCATCCCCTCGCTTGGGAGGATCTTCAGAGCCTTTGGGCCGTTCGGAGATTACATTGTTGCGGCTGTCGGGCTGTCAATCCTGATATTCGTTCCACCGCTTATGAAGATCGGCGTCTTTAGGAAAACACGCAGCGTGGGATTGATGACTAAAGAGGAAAAACTGAGGCACTATGCCGGCCTGATAGCGCAGATGAGAAGAATAAGGCCATGAACGGCGATTTGGATGTCTGATGAATGTGCTTTTTCTTTCCGGTATTCTTATATCTATTCGAAGAAATTGCACCTAATCGTCGGCGTCGATCCCGGTACGACCACGGGGCTTGCAGCGATCGATTTCAGAGGCAAGGTCGTCGACCTCTACAGTTCCAAGGATCTGGGCCTGGACAAGTCTGTTGAGCGGCTGGTTTCTCTGGGAAGCGTTTCCGTCGTCGCCACCGATGTGGCGCCTGCGCCGGGATTCGTCCACAAGATGGCGTCAAAGCTGGGGGCGATCGTATATGCGCCTCCAGAATCCGCACTGGTCCTTGACAAGATCGCCTTGACCCGTAATCACAGGACCGGGGATGCGCATCAGAGGGATTCGCTGGCTGCGGCGCTGCTTGCGTATTCCACCTACAGGAATAAGTTCGCGAAGATAGAATCACTCGGACTGGATCCAAAGAAGACTGATTCAGTGAAGCATCTCGTCATCAGGGGTTTTTCCGTGGACAAGGCTAAGGCAGCAGTGGAAGATATGGGGAAGAAACCCGATGCCCGGCCAGCCGTACCTGTCGCCAAGCCGGTTCCTCCTACACCGCAGCCTGTCCCAGATTCAGAATACAGCAAGCGGCTGGCGATGCTCGAGCGCCAGAACGAGTTCATGCGGTCGAGGCTCGCGGAAAAAGACAGGGAGATTGCATCCCTTAAGGACCGGGCGGCGAAGGTGAAAAGGGAGTGCGACCTCGGTCTCCGCCGGGATACCGAGTTGCAGAAGAGGGATCGCTCCATAAAAGACCTGAGGCGGGATGTTTCGGAATTGCGCAGGCGGCTTGCTTCTTTCGAGGGCTTGAAGAAGAGGTGGGACCTGGTACTTGACCGAGTCATCGCTCCCGTAGGCATTTTTCCGAAGCAGAGGACCGGTTTTGTCGTGATTGACAGGGCCTTGCGGAGGGACGAGGTCTCTCTCCTAGACGAGGCTTCAATGGTATTCACCGGGGATTCCACGAACAGGCTCCTACTGGATACTATGAATATAGTATATGCCGATCCGTCCATGGTCCGGAAATTCGAGGGCTGTTTCTATGTGCGCCTTGAAGACGTTGAGGCGGCAAGGGCTGTTTATAAGGCCCGCGTGAGGCTGGAAGACATCGTTGAAGGCTACAGGAAGGAACGAGATTAATCGCCATTTGTCGATTTTTTGTCTGTGTCTTTTTAAAGGAAGAAAGCCCATAATTCTACATAATTAATCATGATAAATTGCGCACAATGGAATCCAAAAAACAGAATAGATGGCTTATAGTCGCCGGCGGGGTCCTTATAAACCTCATGCTCGGCATAACCTATACCTGGAGCATATTCGGTTCCACCCTGGAAAAGACCTATAAATGGACCACCTCGGAACAAACGATGGCGTTCTCGATCATGCTGCTCTTTTTCGCCTTAACCATGCCCATAGCCGGAAGGATACAGGATAAGCGGGGGCCGAAGCTGGTCGCGCTCATAGGGGGATTGCTTCTGGGAATAGGCTTCATAGCATCCAGTATGTTAATCCAAGGAGTAATCGATTTGTTCGGTATATTCCAGATAAAGATGCTCTATATCACTTACGGCGTCCTCGCAGGCTGTGGAGTAGGCTTCGCATACGGAGCCCCGATAGCGGCAGGCAGTAAGTGGTTCCCGGACAAAAGAGGACTGATTGCAGGATTGATGGTGTTCGGATTCGGATTCGGTTCCGTGCTTCTGGCGCCGGCCGCACAGGTGATGATAGGCGGTCTCCCAGCCCAGCCCAAGGGATTGATACAGCCATTGATTGTCTCCTTATTCCAGACCGTGCCGGGTCTTTCCGGGCTCCTCAAGATAGGTCTCCCGAGCACGTTCATGACCCTCGGAGCGGTATTCCTTGTCGCAATATGCGCGGGCGCCCTCGTCCTCAGGAACCCCCCAGAAGGCTGGAAACCCGTAGGATGGGACCCGTCCAAGACTAAGAAGGCCGTGACCCATGCGTACAAGGATTTTACGGTCTCGGAGATGGTAAAAACCCGTCAGTTCTGGATGCTCTGGACCATGTTCATATTCGCCTCAGCGGCGGGGCTTATGGTTATCGGGTTCCTGAATAAGTTCGCAGAGATAGCATTCCGGGACGCGTACAGCTACCCGGCCTCGGCCGCGGTCCTCGAAGGCGCGGTCGCAGTGAGCGTTCTCGCCATATTCAACGGGATAGGCAGGATCTTCGCAGGATGGCTGTCGGATCACATCGGGCGCGCTAGGACGATGTTTATCCTGTTCGGCCTGCAGGCAGTGCTCATAGGGACTTTCGTCTACACGACTTCGATGGCGCCGTTCATGGTATACCTTGTGATGGCTCTGATCGGGCTGTGCTTCGGTTCATGCTTTTCACTGTTCCCGTCAGCGACGGCGGACTTTTTCGGAGCCAAGAACTGCGGAGTCAATTACGGGGTTGTTTTCACGGCATACGGAATCGGGGGAATACTCGGGCCAATGCTTTCAGCGAACCTTGTGCCTCAGAACCCTGCATTGATGAGCTATGCAGCGCCAGGGCTGGTCCTGGGGATCCTCGTAGGGATAGCGGCGGTGATGGCGATATTGATAAAGCCCCCGAGAAAGGAATGAGATTAAAAATATCATTAAACCAAAACAAATGGACAAAAACGGTGGAAAAATGACAGAGACACAGACGCCAAAGGACGTGATGGTATTGATGGACGAGCAGAGGGTTTTCAGCCCGCCCAAGGAACTTGTAGAGCACAGCAACATCAAGCAATGGATGGACGCGCACAAGATCAAAAGCTACGACGAGCTTCTTGAGAAGGCGAAGGACGTCGAATGGTATTGGGGCGAGGTCGGGAAAGAGCTTCAATGGTTCAAGCCCTGGACCAAAGTGCTCGACGACTCCAAAGCGCCGTTCTATAAATGGTTCACAGGCGGGAAGATCAACATAGTCCATAACGCGGTCGACAGGCACATGAAGACCTGGCACAAGAACAAGGTCGCGTTCATCTGGGAAGGAGAGACCGGCGAGGTCAAGAAGATGACGTACCGGGACCTATATATAGAAGTCAACAGGTTCGCGAACGCGCTCAAGAGCCTGGGCGTGAAAAAGGGGGACAGAGTGACGATATATATGCCGATGCTCCTCGAGCTGCCCGTGGCGATGCTCGCATGCGCGAAGATAGGCGCCGTACACTCGGTCGTGTTCTCTGGCTTTTCTGCCAAGGCGTTACGCGACAGGATAAACGATTGCGAGTCCAAGGTACTGGTCACAGCGGACGGGTTCTACAGGCGCGGGAGCGTCGTCTCGCTCAAGAACAATGCGGACGAGGCATTGAAGGATGCGCCCTCCATAGAGTCCGTTGTAGTCGTGAAGAATACGAATAACCAGGTCAGCATGCACAACGACAGGGACTTGTACTGGGACGACATAATCGAAGGAGAATCAGTGCACTGCAAGACCGAAGAGATGGATGCGGAAGACACGCTTTTCATCCTTTATACTTCGGGGACCACCGGGTCGCCTAAAGGGATAGTCCACGTGCACGGAGGATACGCCGTCGGGATATACAGCACTCTGAAGAACGTCTTCGACATGAAAGAAGAAGACATCTACTGGTGCTCGGCAGACGCGGGATGGATAACGGGACACTCGTACGTAGTATACGCGCCACTGTTACTAGGCGCGACGTCGTTCATGTACGAAGGAGCGCCTTCCTATCCGCACCCGGACAGGTGGTGGCAGCTCATCGAAAAACACGGTGTCACGATATTCTACACCGCGCCGACCGCTATACGGGCACACATGAGGCTCGGAGACGAATGGCCGAAGAAGAGGGACATGAGCTCTCTAAGGCTGCTTGGAAGCGTAGGAGAACCAATAAACCCCGAGGCATGGATATGGTACCACAACTTCGTCGGGAAAAAGAAGTGCCCGATAATGGACACCTGGTGGCAGACTGAGACCGGGTGCTTCATGATATCGCCTACGCCCATGACTGAATTAAAGCCAGGGACCGCGACGAAGCCGCTGCCGGGAATAGATGCCGACATATACAGCGAAGACGGGCAATCCCTGACAGGCAAAGGAGGCCTGCTCGTGATAAAGAAGCCCTGGCCCTCGATGCTGCGGACTTTGTACAAGAACCCGGACAGATACAAGGAGACCTACTACAGCAAATATCCCGGGATCTACCTCGCAGGAGACATCGCAAGAAAAGACGAGAAAGGATTCTTCTGGATACAGGGGAGATCAGACGACGTCCTCAACGTCTCAGGCCACAGGATAGGCACCGCCGAAGTAGAATCAGCCCTCGTCTCACACGCATCCGTCGCGGAAGCCGCAGCAGTCGCTCCGTGTAATGGCCTTCCGTCATCCCCGGCGGATCGGCATGGCCGTC
>CAIYYO010000209.1 GCA_903930485.1 Methanobacteriota archaeon | reverse complement strand
CTTCTTACCTTCTGCTTTTCCCTGAGCTGCAATCCGTAGTCGGAGAGCTTGCCCCGGCTCTGTCCATGCTGGCCGGGCGCATATTTCCTTCTCTCGATACCGCATTTCTCGGTAGTGCACCGGGTGCCCTTGAGAAAAAGTTTTTCTCCCTCTCTTCTGCACAACCTGCATAAAGGACCGGTATAGCGCGCCATTACACCCTCCTCCTCTTTGGCGGCCTGCACCCGTTGTGAGGTACCGGAGTCACGTCCTTGATGAGCGTTATATCGAGACCAGCTGCCTGGAGTGCGCGGATAGCTGTCTCTCTTCCGGCGCCAGGGCCCTTCACAAACACATCAACATGTTTCACGCCCATTTCCATGGCCTTCTTGGCCGCCGACTCCGACGCCATCTGCGCTGCAAAAGGAGTACCCTTCCGTGACCCCTTGAACCCGAGGCTCCCGGCGCTCGACCACGCAATTACGTTTCCATTCGGATCGGTAATAGTGACAATTGTATTGTTAAATGTGGTCTGTATGTGCGCGGCGCCGCTGGGGATATTTTTCTTGACTTTTTTTCCGCTGCGTTTTTTCTGAGCCATTAAAGTGCACTCCTCCTTTACTTTTTCTTCACGATGAGCTTCCGGGGTCCCTTGCGAGTCCGGGCGTTCGTACGGGTCCTCTGTCCTCGGGCGGGCAGATGGGCCTTGTGCCTCTGTCCGCGATACGATCCGATATCGATCAGCCGTTTAATGTTCATGGCTATCTCACGTCTCAAGTCGCCCTCAACCTTCTCGTCCTTCTCGATGACATTTCTTATCTTGACAATATCTTCGTCGGTGAGGTTTTTGACTCTTGTGTCGGGATTCACGCCCGTCTCTGTAAGAATCTTCGTTGACAGGGACCTGCCAATGCCAAATATGCGCGTAAGTCCTATCTCGACGCGCTCGTTCTTGGGAAGATCAACCCCGGCTATTCTCGCCATACAAAACTCCTTTATCCTTATGATATCGACTACTTATAAAAGCTCTGTTACACAAATGCGACACCGACGGGCATGCTTATCCCTGTCTCTGTTTATGCCTCGGGTTCTCGCAAAGCACTCTCAAAACACCTTTTCTCTTGACAATCTTGCACTTCGAACAGATTGTTTTCACAGAAGGCCTCACCTTCATTTTCCATCCTCCTCATCAGAAAAAGCGAAAAGCGGGCACGGCACCACGCCGCCTTGAGCTTCCCTATTTTACTTAAAGCGATACGTAATTCGTCCTTTCGTCAGATCATAGGGCGACAATTCCACGGTCACTTTGTCCCCGGGCAGTATTTTGATGAAATGCATCCTCATCTTTCCCGAGACGTAGGCAAGTATTACCTGTCCGTTTTCAAGCTCCACCTTGAACATCGCATTCGGCAAAGGCTCAAGGATTGTTCCTTGTACTTCAATATTTTCTTCTTTCGCCATAGTCGTAATCAAACAGTATACCTTTTAGTCAATATTTAGTCAATATTTTAGGCGCGTGTTTCGTAACCGCAATCGTATGTTCAAAATGGGCTGACAACGATCCGTCCGATGTCAAGGCAGTCCAGCCATCCTCCAGAATACGGACCTCATATCCTCCGGCATTTACCATAGGCTCGATAGCAAGCGTCATGCCTTCCTTGAGACGGAGTCCCTGTCCCCGCCTCCCGAAAT
>CAIYYO010000208.1 GCA_903930485.1 Methanobacteriota archaeon | reverse complement strand
TATATTAAAGTATATATCTTTTATTTAAAAATTTTGGTGAATAACCATGAAGATTGACGAATTAGACCTTGAGATAATAAAATACCTGCAAGACGACGCCAGGATGAGCTTCAGAAAGATGGGAAAGATGCTCGGAGTCCCTCACACGACCATATTCACAAGAGCCGAAAGGCTTCTCTCCAGAGGAGTCATAAAGAAATTTTCGGCGGTGCTTCACCCGCACGAGCTCGGCCTCCAGATAGGATACGTCATAATCGACGCACCGCCCTCTGAATCAAAGGAGATAGCCAGAAAAGTCGCGGAACTGGATGAGGCAAGAAAGGTATACAGAACCTTCGACGGAAAAATCCTGATAAACGTGATCGTGCCTGAAAGAAAATATCACCAGGGCATGGAAGAATTCCTGGCGAAACTAAACGGATGCCAGATGAAAGCCTATCCCATAATCGACATAGTCAAATACGAAAACACCCTCCACCCCGAAATATTGAAAGAACTAATCGGGAAGAGATAGTCTGATTCTGTTATCAACGGCCTTCTTTGTAATATCTAGGAGCAATCACTATAATTCCTGGGTATCCTAAGAAATGCCTACAAGCCTCTTATATCAAATAAGCCAAATCCTTGAGCTGATAGTCTGCACCAACCCCAAAAAGATCCTGGACGTGGGCGTTGGTTTTGGAAAATACGGTCTCCTTTCAAGGGAGTATCTGGATATCTACGCAGACAGAAGATACAGTAATTGGGAAAGACGGATAGACGGAATAGAAGCCTTCAAGGAATACATCACCCCAGTGCACGACTACATATACGACAATATGTACATAGGAAACGCTCTCGATATCCTGCCAGAACTCAAAGACAAGTACGACCTCGTTCTTTTGATCGATGTGTTGGAGCATTTCGAATATGAAGAAGGCAAAAGAGCGCTGGACCTATGCAATAGGATAGGCCGCAACATGATCGTATCCACACCCAAACACATCGGAGAACAAGGCGCCGCATTCGGGAACAGCTTCGAGACCCATCGAAGCCAATGGAGCGGGAAGGATTTCAACCGCTTCGACAAGAAGTTCTCATTGCCAGACGACACTTCACTTATTTATTACATCGGCAAAGACCACCTCAAAGTCCGTGGACTGGTCGGCGTAAAATACCCCCTGCTTAGGTCGGAAGTGGGCCGCAGATTTCCATTCGTTAAAATGATCCACTCCAGACTGGTTAAGAAAGGCTCAAAGTAAAGCATTGTACTATCCCATCTGATGTGTTACACTTTGGTTTTGTAGTGTAAATACATATGAGGTGAGTTTGTATGAAGCTTTCAGAGGATAAGCGTTTTTGGTTGGTTAAGAGGCGTTTGCAAGGTGCAAGCGTGGTTTTTCTATGTCGTGAAGCTGGTATTAGTCGGCGTACTTTTTATTATACTGAAATCGTTTTCAGCGTGATAGTTGACGGGGTCTTGGGCCGAAGTCTCACCGGCCCAAGACGGTTCATAGGACTCCTCAGGAAACGGTTGATCTGATCTTGAAGCTGCGGGAAGAACATGGTTGGGGTCCTGCTCGGATAGAGGGTTATTTGAAGCAGGAGAACACCGATGGGGTTAAGTCGGGGGGCATAATGCTGTTTATCGTATCCTTAAGCAAGCGGGCTTGAATCGCCCGCTTGAAACTCCTCGTAAGACGTAGGATAAGAAGCGTTTTCAGAGAACCGAGCCTAACCAGAGGTGGCAGACTGACTGGAAACTCGCCCTAGACGATAAATGGATGATTACCTACATAGACGACTACAGCCGCTTCATTCCTGCAAGCAGAATATTTGATAACGCAACCACAGAAAACGCCTTGGAAGTGCTCGAAAAAGCATTGGATGCTAACGGCACCCCTGAACAGATACTAACAGACCAAGGAGTACAGTTCCACACCTGGCAAGACGGAAAAACCGAATTCACCAAATTCCTGGAAAGAAAACACATACAACACATAGTCGCATCCAAAAGAAGACCCACAACCACCGGAAAAGTAGAACGATTCCACAGATCATTCGAAGAAGAGGCCTGGCGTTACCCAAGCCACTTAAAGTACATCCAACACTACAACTACGACCGACCACACCAAGCGCTCAACTATTTAACACCAGCAACAGTATACTTTAAAGAAGTGTAACATATCTCAGGGGATAGTACACTCAAAGTAAAGCATTATAACCCCAAAATATAAGTAGATATATATGGACAACCCAATCTGCATACTTATCGAATTCATCTGGGTCCCATTCGCATTAATCCTACTGCTGATAACATTCCTTCTATACCTGAAACGCTCAAGAGAGCAAGACCTCATGGAAAAAGACAGGATAGAAAGGAGCATGAAATACCCTCTAATGCTCTTTGTGTTAACGCTGCTTTCAATACCCGTATTGGAAATACTTCTAAAAGAAGACCCGCTCGCCATAGGATGCAAGCCGGCCGTCATAAACACCATAAACCCCTCATGCACTGTCGTAAAAGAATTCGCAGACGGAACAACCCAGGAAAACATAACCTTCCCTGAAAAAGGAGACTACAACACAGAGGCGAGGATAACGATACCGCAAGGCTACAAAGTGTCAAGGACAAAGCTTGATCTATCCACCGAATCGGAAAAAACATGGAATGACAATTTCCACGACCTAAAGGGGATAGGGTCCTCGTATTCCGTCAGCTTCAACGAAGACGACGGCACAGCCACTATCAAGACAAGCAAGCTCGAAGTAAGATCTGTGATGGTCCTCAAAGGAAGCCAGACATACGACGACATACACATAGAAAAAGGAGGGATAATCACGACTGACTTCGGAGAAAAACTTGACTTATATGTGAGAGAAACTCTTGAAATCGACGCAGGCTCGGGGATAAACGTCGACGGAAAAGGCGATGACGTGCAAGGGGCCGGCGGCGACGGGACAAGCACCGGCATATCAGACTTCGGAGACTACGGCTCTGGAGGAGGCGGGGGCGGCTACGGCGGGAGAGGGGCAAACGGCATATCGGACACAAGCCAAAACGGCGGAAGAGGTGGTCTTGAACACGGAAGTGAAAGAACGCCCTTCGATCTCGGTTCAGTGGGTGGAAGCGGCGGAGGAGCATCCGGCAGGGCTGGCAGCGACCTCTATGGTTCAGGGGGCTTAGGAGGAGGAGCCGTAAAGATCAACGCAAAAGAAGTGATAATCAACGGCTACATCTCTGCGAACGGTAAGAAAGGAAGCCCCTCGGCGGAGAACGACGGCACAGGTGGCGGGGGAGGCGGAAGCGGCGGAAGCGTTTGGATAGAGACAGAAAGGCTTACCCTGAACGGAGAAATAAGCGCCAACGGCGGAGACGGGGGAGACGATCAACAAAAAGAAAACGTTGTTCAAACTGTTGGAGACGGCGGAGGAGGGGGAGGATCAGGTGGAAGGGTGATTATTAGCTATAATTACAAGGTAGGGAATGAAAAAATCAGCGCCAACGGCGGCAGAACCTCTAAAGGAAAACCCTCAGAAGTGGGAGAAAAAGGCACCATAGTAATGCAGAACCTACCCCATGAACAGTTCATATATGCAAACATTACTTCCGTAAAACTGGACTACGACAACGTCAGATGCTGGAATAAATTCTATGCGAATTCGTCCAGCCCCGACGGAAGCGAGATAAAATTCAGAATAATCAATGCGTCAAACAACGAAACCCTCTGCAACATAGATGCCACGAACGCCTCACAGGGAATAGGAATACAAGACTGCACCCAATGCGCCGGAGAGATAAAACTGCAAGCAGATTTCTACACGATAGACGCATATATAACCCCTGTGCTGGCAGGATGGGCCCTGGACTATACAACGCAGATACAGAACCTCAACGTAGACGCGGGATCAGACCAGACAAGCGAATACATAAACGACAGCTTCTACGACCGGGCAACACTGACCGATCAAAACACCCACCCAAGGATATCCGACCAGCTTACTCAGGCAGCGAAAGAATGCATCTGCGTAGGCTGCGTGCTCATACAGGACAAATGCTCGGTGCCGATAAAGATATCCAGCGACTCAAGCGGAAAGCTCACGATAGAGAACCCTGAAGTTGAATACTGCAAGTAACGGTTTTATTTTCTCCTATAAACCCTGGCTACGAAGTAATCTGTATATGGAATCTCGTCCTCGAGAGCATAATACTCATGAACACATTGTGTCAATCCACTAATACTATAGAGATTTCCGTAAATAACGATAATCGAAAACTTCTTAGACCTGCAGTCTGAAACAAGTAATGAGGAATCCCACAGCCCCCTCTTCTCCAGTTGGGACATGAGAAATGAATCTATCAGGGCCTGTTTACCGTTGAGGACTGCGAAGCCGTTATATTCCACCAGCACCGGGGCTTCGGCGGAAGCAACGTATCCGTTTATCTTATCCGCTCCGGATTTATCAGGCGGGTTCAGTATAAGGAAGAAGGAGGGATTCTGGAGGGCAAAAGCAATGACTGAGAACTGCGTCATCAACAAGACAAACCAGACGACGCCGTAAATCTTTTTCTTTAAGGAAGCCTTTCCTCCGGAAGCCGAAAAGAAACCGGCCTCATCCAAAAACAAAGAGCTTACCACCGATGTAACTGCCGCCAGTTCGATGAAATAATTAAATGAAGAACCGGCCTTGAGGGAAATCAGCAAACTTGAACAAAAAGACAAAAAGAAGTAAAGACTGAAAAACGACCTCGGTCTGACCTTTAAATAAAAAATGCCTAAAATCAGGAAAACCCCGCTGACAAAAATAAACAGAAAATCCACATACATCCCCATGTTGAACTCGGTTGTCAGGAAGTTATAGAGCAACAAATGTAAAAAGAACTCGCCGTTCGTAAAATAATCCAAGACGAGAAAAACGGCTGCCAAAGAGGAGAGATAAACCAGGAGCCAATAAATAGATTTCTTCCAGTCTTCCCTGAATAGATACAAAAACACGGCCGCGGGAGCTATCAGAGACGACTGCTTGGTATAAAACGCCAGCAAAAAGAGGGGTATGGAGAGATAAACGCCATTTGCCTTCCCGTAAGAGCAGAATACGTAGACGCCAAGAAAACTGAAAAACAACGCAAGCATATCGACCCTAAAAAACGTAGACCAATTCATCACGTAAGGCGAGGAAAAAAACACGAGAACCGAGAAGATGGCGGCTAGTTTATTCCCCGTCTCCTTCCGGACAAGAGAGTAAACCAAGAACCCTGTCAAAAGAGACGCAAAAAAAGAGACTATCCTGCCCGAAAAAAAAGAACGGCCCAAAAACGAAACCGCAAAAGCCGAAACCAGGGGGTATATCGGAGGATAATTGCAGGCTATGAACGGGTACGAGCGTATATCATTATAAACGCCATGGCCGCCGGCAAGCATCGTGGCATAATAGAGATGGATACCCTCACCGTAATCTATGTCAAAGGGAAAAGACAAGGCCACAAAGGAGTCATAGACGAAATATAAAAAGAGGAACGAGAAAAGCAATAGAATTGAAACGGTCAGAGTATGATCAAGAAACCCAATGCCGTAGCGCTCTGCATCCTTGACGGAGGCTTTCTCCATATAATCAATATTAGTTTGTAAATTAATCAATAGGCGTCTTA
>CAIYYO010000207.1 GCA_903930485.1 Methanobacteriota archaeon | reverse complement strand
GGAGGTTCGAGGAAGAGAAGGATCTGACGCTGCACATCCTGGTCGACGCGTCGAGCAGCATGGATTTTTCGACAGGCCCGATGAGGAAATTCGACTACGCAGGCAGCATAGCCGCAGGATTCGCGTACCTGGCCATGAGCAAGTACGAGAAATTTGCGCCCGCGCTCTACTCCAACAGGCTTACCGAGATAATGCCGCCAAGAAAAGGGAAGATGCAGTTCTTCCGTTTCGTGACGCTGTTAAACGAGGCAAGCCTTAAGGGAGATACGAACCTCGGGGAATGCATGAACGAATACTCCTCCTACATAAAGAGCAAGTCCTTCCTGATAGTCGTCTCAGACTTCCTCGAGCCCATAGAATACATACGCAAAGGCATCTACAGGGCGGCCCGAGGCTCCAAGGAAGCCATCCTTATCCAGACCCTGGACCCGGGAGAGATAAACCTTAAATGGAGCGACGACATCGACTTCGAAGACATGGAAAGCACCAGGTCTGAAAAGGTCTACCTAAGCCCGAACTTCAAAAAAGACTACGCAAAAAAATTCAGGGAACACATATTCGAAATACGGGAGACATGCAACGACACAGGCGTCGCATTCCACTCCATCTCCACGGACACGCCGCTGTTCGAAGCCTTCGTCGGCATCCTTGAAGGCGGCGGGAAAGAGCTGTTCGACCGGGAAAGGACTGATGAAAAGCCTACTCTATAAGCCTTCTGTTGCGCGTTAAAAGCACTTTTATCTCTAAAATTTAAAGTAATAAACATGATCAGATGCTACGACGACATGCCCAAAGTCAAGCTTCCCCTCGGACAGGAGGTCAAGCTCTCGGACTCGACGATAAGGGACGGATCGCAGATGCCCGGCCTGGTGATGTCCAAGAGTCACAGGCTCGCCATCTATGAATACCTTAACAAGCTGGGGATAGAAAAGCTTGAATGCTTCCTGTATAACCAGAGAGACAGGGACGTTGCCAAGGCGATGCTGGACAGGGGCTACAAGTTCCCGGAGGTCACTGCATGGGCCAGGGCGAAGCCTGAAGACATAGACCTGGTTCTCAAGAACGACGGGATAAAGGAGACAGGGATACTGATGTCGGTCTCCGACGTGCACATATTCGAAAAGCTGGGCCTGAAGAGCAGGGAAGAGGCGGAAAAGAAATACCTCGACGCCCTACAATATGCGAAGGACCACGGACTCGCGACGAGGTGCCATCTGGAAGACCTGACCAGGGCTGACTGGTCCTTCATTAGGCCGTTCGTGAAAAAGATAATAGGCATCGACCCGCATACGACGATAAGGATATGCGACACACTAGGCCTCGGGCTACCGTTCCCGGAATCCGAGCTCCCATACAGCATACCAAAGATAGTCCAGGAACTAAAAAGCCTCAAAGTCAAGAACATCGAGACCCACATGCACGACGACTACGGCCTCGGGGTCGCCAATTCGCTCGCAGGCTACTGGTACGGGGCCAACTGGTCCAACCTCACGTTCCTGGGCATAGGAGAGCGGGCCGGCAACTCGGAACTCGAAAAAGTGATGATCTTCTTCATAACACGGGTCGGGGGCTTCGAGAAATACGAT
>CAIYYO010000206.1 GCA_903930485.1 Methanobacteriota archaeon | reverse complement strand
TTTCCGTAGGCTGTGGACAGCAACAGAATGGCATCAATGTAGTTTGAGTCAAGAGATATTGCCTGTGATAACCAGTTGCGTGCGGTTGGGAAATCATATAAGTTAAAGGCATTTCTGCCATAAATGAAATACCTGAATGCATCGGGTGAACCGGCATATACATCATCCTTAAAGTTTAAATGCAATGAGAATCCTCCTGATCCATTCGGACTACATAAGATTCGAAGCCAAGAAAAAGGCCATAAAAGACGCCGAGGAACTGACAGATGCGCAGAACTCCGCGGAAAACGTGCTGGTAGCATTCGTCGCAGTGGAGAAGGCCGACGAAGAAGGCATAGAATCCGTAACCAAACAATTGACCGCGGAAGTGAAAAAGACCGCAAAAGAAGTCGGCGCACAATCCATCGCACTATACCCATACGCCCACCTGTCCAGCTCCCTCTCCAGCCCAAAGACCGCGAAAAAAGTCCTGAACGAAGCCTACGACGCACTGAAAAAGGACGGCGTCAACGTCATAAAGGCGCCATTCGGCTGGTACAAAGGCTTCGAGATAAAATGCAAAGGACACCCGCTGTCCGAGCTCTCTAGAACGATCCTCCCAGAAGGAAAAGCCGCAGAAGAGAAAACCGAGAAAAAAGAGGAAAAGAAAGAAGAAGCCCGCGTATCCGAAGCCCTTAAAACCGAAGACAAACTAAAATCAGAGTGGTACATCCTGGACATGCAAGGAAAACTCACACCCCTCACGGAATACAACTACAAAAAAGAAGAAGGGAACCTGAAAAAGTTCTCAGACTACGAAGTAACAAAGATCCGCGCAGTAGACCGGGAGCCGCCGCACGTCAAATACATGCGCTCACACGAGATAGCAGACTACGAACCGGGTTCGGATCAGGGCAACATGCGCTGGTATCCAAAGGGCTCTCTTATTAAGAGGCTGCTTGAGGAACGTGTTTCAGATATCGTGGCAGGCATTGGCGGGATGCAGGTAGAGACGCCGATAATGTACGACATATCGCATCCGTGCCTTTCAAAATACCTGGACCGTTTCCCGGCAAGGCAGTATCGCCTGATGTCTGGAGAAAAGGAATACTTCCTGAGGTTCGCCGCATGCTTCGGCCAATACCTTATGAAGCATGACATGACGATATCCTACAAACACCTTCCCGTCCGATTGTACGAATTGTCGCACTACAGCTTCCGCTACGAAAAAAGCGGAGAACTGGTCGGCCTGCGCCGTTTGAGAGCATTCACCATGCCCGACATGCATACATTGACAAGGGACATGGACGGCGCAAAGGAAGAATTCCTAAAGCAATTCAAGCTCTCTATGAAGTGGATGGAGGACCTTGGCGTCGAATATGAAATAGGGATAAGGTTCGTCCGCGAATTCTACGAGGCAAACAAGGATTTCGCAGACGAACTAGTAAAGCTCGCAGGTAGGCCGGTCATAATAGAGATGTGGAACTCGCGCCCATTCTATTTCGTCATGAAATTCGAATTCAACTTCGTAGACGCGCTGAACAAGGCATCAGCCCTCTCGACAGTGCAGATAGACATC
>CAIYYO010000205.1 GCA_903930485.1 Methanobacteriota archaeon | reverse complement strand
CTGCGGAGACCTCGTATTCCTTTGCGCCTTCCAGGCCGAGCTTCTTGATGCTTATCCAGCTCTTGTACTTGCCCACGAAAAAGATAACGTCGCCTGCTTCTTCCTTGCTTGGGGCGATTGACGGCTTTGCTATGGAATCGCCCATGCGGAAGCTCACTTTGGCTTCTGACATGAGGAGATTGAAGAAGCAGCTTTCTGCTGCCGGCATGAGTTCGGGCACGGGGCAGAACGATTTCAATTTTTCCTTTATCCCGGCCTGGGGGTTGTTCTTCAGGAAATCCGCCACTGCCTTCAGCCCGGTGCCGGAGGGCTTGGCGTATGCCTTTATTCCAGGGACGTTTATGCCTGAGAACGCGAACGCATACGGTTCTATCGCGTCGCACACCGCGCCCAGGACTTTCGCCACTTCCGCGTCGTCGGCTGATGCCAGGCCGTAGCGCAGCTCCTTTTTGAAATCCTTGTACGCTCCGGATATGATTATTTCGTCTTCTCCTTCCACGAATTCACCGGATTATGGATGTCGGGCGTAGGTTTTAAATGTTATATCGGCAAATGCTAAAATTGCCTGTCACAGTTGCAGGAGAATTCCGTCCAGCGACTGACGGAGCATTAGAGAAATTGGGGACGACGTCCTCTAGGAAAAAAGTAGGAAAACGACGAAAACAGAAAGAATGAGAGAACAGTAAGAATATGCAGTTCGCCCTCGTAGCGCAGTGGTAGCGCGCGTCCTTGGTAAGGCTTTTTGACTTACGCCCTTATACGGGCAAAAACCCTGGAAAAAGCCCTGAGGTAAGCAAGTCAAACGCCGCAAAAAGGACGAGGTCACGAGTTCAAATCTCGTCGAGGGCTTAATTTTCCATTAAAAATAGGCTCTCGTAGCTGTTTTATCTAGGTTAAACTTTATCTAACCTAGCAGAAACACATATAAACCTGCTTTTCGATATGGTTTCATGAATCAGAAGTTCGCCCTCAAATACAAACGGGTTTTCGAAATCCTCAGCGACACTGCCGCATGCGCACAAAACCGGCTCATCCTGGTTGGAGGGACTGCGCTCGCCATTTTCTATCTTAACCACAGAGTAAGCGTTGATTTGGACTTTGTTCCTTTGGAAGGAGATGAAGTCAAATTAAAGGAGATGATGAAGGGTTGTCTTACCAAAAAGGGGTATAGAACATCTGTTGCCAGCCATACGAATCAGTTTGTGGTCCAGTTTGAGGATACAAGCATAAAAATAGAGATTTTTTATCCGACCGCAAAAATAAAAAAGATAGAGACTTTCGAAGTTTCAGGCGTGCCTTTATCCGTTGCGTCATTGGATGATCTTCTTGTGATGAAACTGGAAGCATACGCAAACAGGAAAGCCGCCCGCGACCTGTTTGACATCGTTTTCATCTTAAAAAAGATGGACAGGGGATTCGACCTGGTAAAAGAATTACTTGCCAAATATGGCCGGCCGGATAACCTAGAGGGGATAAAGGAGTATATTACAAGCGAAGATGATTACAAATTCTTTAACGAGGTCGTTGAAAATGCTTCCTAAGCAGGCCATACAGTTCGGTCAGTTGATCAAAGACGGTTTGAGCGGACCCCAGATAAAAAACTTAAGCGCGTCGCTGAACCTCTTCCCCACCCCGTTTAAAGGGATTTATTACGTGCCATCACCGGAAGAAAAAAAAGCATGGTTCATCGATAGGCCTAGCCTGGCCCTCAAAAAAGCATTACAGCTTTACCTCGCCACAGGAGACTTTTACTTTAGTTGCACTACCGCCGAAGAATTTTTTGGCCTGAAATGGACTCCTTCGGGTGAAATTCACGTTGTAAATACAAAACGCAGCGGCAGAATCGACCTTGCCGAGAGAATCCGTAGGAACGAAAGGAAAAAATCGTTCAGGGCGAAGAAGATAGCCGCCATACTGTCGTATTACGGCAATAAAATCGTCTTCCACAAGGTAAAAAGCATAGAAGGCGCGAAGTTCAAGGAAACCCCGTATGGAAGATTCGCCCTGAAATCCCAGATAAAAAAGGACAGGAGAAGGTTCAGGGAAGGAAGGTAAGGCTTTTTGTCTCCGAAGAGGACGAGGTCACGAGTTCAATCTGGGCGTGGCCTTTATATTTTCTAAGTTAAACTTTAGGTATTTTAGCGCCATTAGAAGCTTTATATTGAAAATTTTTAATAATTAAGATTTGTAGCACCTGCAATTGGTGGCCATATAATACCCGGAAGGACAGGTTAGACACTGATCATTACAGCTATAAGAGCCTTTTGAACAAGGCTGGCAGGCATATTTGTTCGCTGTAATTGTTCCAGATGGACATTGAGAGTAGCATCTATCACCATACGTGTATGGCTCATTGGAAAATTGGTGGACACATTCCAAGCAACTTTTGATAAAATAACGATCTTCGCTTCCGCTGCATTCGGGCATTGTATCTCCAGGATATGCTCCACCAACCGGATCAAAGATGATCCAGAAGCCATTGTTATGGGTAAAGTAGTGTACGTTAACACTTGAACCGTAATGATTAGCAACTGCTTGCGTAAAGGAGCTCATATCGCTTCCAGACGGACCATAATACACTACAGCATACGCATGAGAGCAAGTCGGATCTGCAACAACTTCGGCTGTTCCACCTATTGCTTGAACCATGGATGCTATCAGAACTGCCTGATTTTTGCAATCCCCGGAGGCAGTCGTTAAAGTTTCTGATGGGGGGAAAGGAG
>CAIYYO010000204.1 GCA_903930485.1 Methanobacteriota archaeon | reverse complement strand
GCCGGCGGAAAGATGGTGCGGCCCATGCTCTGCCTCCTCTCTTGCCGGGCAATCGGAGGCGCGACCGATAAGGCGATCCGGACCGCCGCCGCCGTGGAGGTTATCCATACATTCACGCTAATACACGACGACATCATGGACAACGACGTAATGCGCCGGGGCAAGCCATCGGTTCATGAGATATACGGCCTGCCGACCGCCATACTCGCCGGAGACCTATTATATTCTAAGGCGTTCGAGCTCTGCGACCCAAGGACGGTACACATCCTCGCAAAGGCCACGTCAGAGATATGCGAAGGCCAGGACCTCGACATGTCTTTCGAGGAGCGGACAGACGTCTCGGAAGCCGACTACATGGACATGATAGAGAAAAAGACGGCCGTCCTCCTAAGGGCCGCGGCCGAATCAGGAGCCGTCATAGGCGGCGCCACGGAAAAACAGGCCAAGTCTTTCGCGTCCTACGGCCTCAACCTCGGGCTCGCGTTCCAGATGCAGGACGACATACTCGGCGTGACGGCGGACGAGGAAAAGCTCGGAAAACCGGTGGGGAGCGACATCGTTGAAGGAAAAAAGAGCCTTATTGCGATAAAAGCGATCGAGAAACTCCCGGCGGCCGAGAAGAAGGAACTCCTCAAAATACTCCACAAAAAAGGCAACTCTGAAACGGAGATCAAACGGGCAGTAAAGCTATTCCACGAATCGGGCGCCATCGACTACTGCCGTAAAAAGGCCGAGGAATACGTGAAGACCGCAAAAGACTCGCTGAAAGACCTGCCTAAGACCGAGTCGAGAGACGACCTGTATGCGATAGCGGATTACGTGGTGAAGAGGGAGCTTTAAAGCTTCTTATACCTCAACGTCAGCGAATTCGTCACAACCGATACCGAACTGAACGCCATCGCCGCCGCGCCGATCACCGGCGAAAGCAGCCATCCCGTGTAGGGATAAAGCACGCCTGCTGCTATCGGTATCCCGAGCGCGTTATAAATTAGGGCCCAGAACATGTTCTGCCTTATCTTGTTCATGGTCTGCCTTGAGAGGACGAGCGCCTTCACGACGGCTTCCGGGTCGTTCTTCATCAGCACTATCCCGCCGGACTCGATCGCAACGTCCGTTCCTGAAGACATCGCTATCCCGACGTCGGCCTGAGCGAGTGCCGGCGCGTCGTTTACTCCGTCGCCGACCATGGCGACGGTTTTTCCTTCTCCCTGAAGTTTCTTGACGTATCTGGCTTTTTCGTCCGGCAGGACCTGGGAAAACACTTTATGTATCCCTAGTTTCTTTGCGACCGCTTCCCCGGTCCTTTTGTTGTCGCCGGTTATCATGTAGACTTCAAGGCCCATTCCCTGCAGGTCCGTAACCGCTTTCCTGGAGGAATCCTTGAGCGTGTCCGCGACCGCAATGACCGCGGCCGGGTGGTGCCTGATCGATAGTATCATCGCGGTCTTTCCTTCTTTTTCAAAACCAGTGAGTGCGTCCTCTATTTCCGAGACGTCTACTTTCTCTTTCTCCATCAGCCCCCGGTTGCCGAGCAGGACCTTGTCGTGGCTCACCTTTCCGGAAACGCCGAGGCCCGGGAGGGCTTCGAAGTCCGTGACGTGCGCGTAGGCTATCTTTTTCTCTTTGGCGTAGCTTGTTATCGCGTCAGCCAGCGGATGTTCCGAGCCGTGCTCGATGCCTGCCGCATATTTCAGGACGTCTTCGAGGGTGTGGCCTTTCAGGGGAAGCACGTCTGTCACGACCGGCCTGCCGGAAGTCAGCGTCCCGGTCTTGTCGAACACCGCCGCATCGACTTTTTGCGCGGTCTCAAGGGCTACGCCGCTCTTTATCAATATCCCGTGGCCTGCGCCTTTGCCTATGCCGACTATCACGGCCGTCGGCGTCGCGAGGCCGAGCGCGCACGGGCACGAAATGACGAGCACAGAGATTGCTATCATCAGCGAGAAGTCGAAGGTCTTCCCGAATATGAAATACCACGTGACGAAGGCGATCACTGCGATCAATATGACAGCGGGCACGAAGTATCCCGCAACGGTATCGGCGAACCGCTGTATCGGAGCCTTCGAGCCCTGCGCATCCTCGACCAGGCGTATGATTTGGGCCAGCATCGTGTCGGAACCGACTTTGCTCGCCTTGAAAGTGAATGTGCCGTGCATGTTTATTGTCGAGCCTATCACATTGCTTCCCTCGGTCTTTTCCACGGGCAGGCTTTCCCCGGTTATCATGGATTCGTCGACGCTGCTTGCTCCGGAGACGATGACGCCGTCTACCGGTATGCTCTCGCCGGGTTTCACTCTTATCAGGTCCCCGACCTCGATGTCGTCGACTGGCACCTTTTTCTCGACCCCGTCCCTGATCACCGTAGCGTATTTCGGTTTAAGGTCGACCAGCCGCGCTATCGCCTGGCTGGTTCTTCCCCGTGCCAGGGCTTCCAAGTATTTACCCAATAAGACTAGTGTTATCAGGACGGCAGACGTCTCGAAATACAGGTCTCTCATTGGGTTCGTCAGCAGGATGGCGACGCTGTAGAAATATGCCGCCGAGGTGCCGAGGACGATCAGCGTGTCCATGTTGCTTGTCCTGTTCTTCAGCGCGCCCCATGCCCCTCTGTAGAACGACGCGCCTGATATGAACTGGATAGGTGTCGCGAGGAGGAACATAATATACTCGGCATAGGGGATCTCATGCATCAGGAACATCCCGATGACAAGGGCCGGGACCGCGAGCGCTATGCTGAATAAGAGCTTATTCCTCATCCCTTTCAGTTCTTCCTTGTTCTCCAGGTCTTCGCGCGTCCTGTCCGCCTCGGTCGATACCTGGGCGTCGAACCCAAGGCTCTTAATCGCGGGAATGAATTCACCCGGTCCTGTTTTTGCTTCGTCGTAATTTACTACGGCTTTTCCCGAGGCGAAGCTGACGTCTGTCTCCAGCACTCCGGGGATCTTCTTCAAAGCCTTCGTGATGCTGGCCGCGCAGTTGACGCAGTGCATCCCGGCTACTTTAAGGGTTATCTTTTTCATTGTTTATCAAATCAATCGACCACTATGAATTTGCCCTGTATCATCCCCATCCAGCAGCTCCAGGGGATGATGCCGGTCTCCTTTGGCGTGAATTCGATGGTCTGCTCTCCCTTCTTTATGTCGAAGGATAGGGCGAGCTTGGGCACCTGGATGGCCTTGTTACATCCTGTTATCTCTTTGCCGTTTATAACCCACTTCACCGGGATGCCCTTCTGCAGGGTGAACGTGTCCGGCTGCCAGCCTGCCGCCGTGACGTTCATGTAGATGACTTGGTAGGCTTGGACCGTCGACGTAGTTGCGCCGTTGCCGGGAGTCGTCGATGCCCCGCTCCACGGAGGCAGAGTAGTAGTCGTCGTAACCGGTATTTTTTCACTTCCTCCGAAGAGGGTCTTGAGGTCGTAGCCCGTGCCTGCAAGCACCATCCCCCGGTTCAGCATCACGAGGCCGAGGAGTATCACTATGACGCCAGAGTACCTGAGGATCCTGTTCGTGAACCTTGAACTTATTACCGAAGTAAGGACGCCGAATCCAAGAAGCACCGGCAGCGTCCCAAGCCCGAACACGAGCAGGAACAGCGCTCCCGTGAACGCACTCCCCGAGGCCGCTGCAAGGACGTACATTGCCTGCAAAGGCCCGCACGCTATCATAAGTCCGTTCGCGAGGCCGATGAAAGCCGGATTGCCGCTTCTCCCGGCCGTAAGCTTCTCCATCAATCCAGGGCCCGAGCCCAGCCGGAATTTGATCAACCCGAGCATGTTGGCCCCGAACAGGATGAGGAATAATCCCGCCAAAGCCGAGGCGATTCCTTTCAGTTCGGGAGTGAAGACAATGAACGAGCCGATCAATCCGAATAATCCGCCGATCAGCGTATACGACAAAGTCTTGGCGGCGCCGTATACCAGGTGCGAGCCCACGCTGCCGCTCCCTTTGAGCGCCTGCTTTGTAGAGTACGAAACCACGAATCCGCCGCACATAGCTACGCAGTGGAAGCCGGTGGCAAGGCCCAAAATGAATATCAGGAAGAGCGACGAGTTCTGGTCTATGTTCGGGATGTCGGCCTCGAACAGCCCTCCGAATAGCAGATAAGCCCCGGCGAGAACGAGGATGACGCTTACTGCGCCGCTAATCAACCTGTCTTTTGGGCTTTTCTTCGTCCCGGGCAGGCTGCATGAATAACCCTCCTTACGTATGCTCTCAAATATTTTGTCTATGCTCGTCTTTTCCGGATCGTACACGACTTCCGCCTTTCCGGTCTTGTGATCTGCCGACGCTTTGTATACTCCATCAACGGACTCCGCAGCCTTCTTTACCCTTTCCTCGCAGCTCGTGCACATCATGCCTTCGACTAGGAAAGCCGCCGTTTCTTTACTTGCCATTATGAGAATGTTCGCCGGTCTCGCACTTCTCGGAATTTATCCTCTCATGCTCTCTTACGAGTTTTTCCGATACCGGCCGGCCGTTCTTTTTCAGATAATCGTAGATCGCCTCCTTCAGGCCGTCGACGGCCAGCACGGAACAGTGGACCTTGACCGGCGGCAGCCCTCCCAGGGATTCGACGATCTGTTTGTTGGACAACTCCAGCGCCTCATCAATCGTCATTCCTTTCGCGAGCTCGGTGACTTTGCTGCTGGTCGCGATCGCGGCCGCGCAGCCTAGGGTCTTGAATTTGACGTCCGCCAGGCGGTCGCCCTTGACCTTTATGTAGATCCACATGATGTCGCCGCATACCGGGTTTCCGACTTCTCCCACGGCGTCGGCATCGGCCAACTCCCCGACGTTCCGGGGATGCATGAAATGCTCCATCACTTCTTTGCTGTACATTTTTATTTACTCCTGTTCGTCAGACGGGTGGCGTGAGACACCCGTCCTTTCGTGAATCCTTTCTTAAAGGTTCCATCGGAATGCTCCATGACTTCTTTGCTGTACATCTTTTTTATTGCTTACGTTTCCAGAAGGGACTTATGCCGCGCAGGTTTGAAACCTCTTCCTTGATAGCCTGGATCGCGTAATCTATTTCCTCTTTCGTGTTCTCCATACCAAGGGTCGCTCTCAGGCTCCCGTGGCATTCCTCGGGCTTCAGCCCGAGTGCGAGCAGGACGTGGCTCGGCATCAGGCTGCGGGACGAGCATGCAGAACCGGTCGAGCACGCCACGCCCCTCATGTCGAGACGCAACAGCAGCGCCTCGCCCTCGATCCCTTCGAATCCGTAGTTCGCGTTATTGCACAGCCTCTTCTCCGGGTGCCCGTTCAGCCGGACGCCTTCCACGCCTGAAAGCACTCCCTTGATAAGTTGGTCGCGCAGGCCCTTCATATATCCGACCTGCTTTCCGCCGGTAATTTCCGCGGCCTTGGCGAATCCGACGATGCCTGCAACGTTCTCGGTCCCGGCGCGGATGTTTTTCTCGTGTTCTCCGCCCTGAGATTGCGGGATTATCTTCACGCCTTCCCGGATATAGAGGGCGCCGACGCCCTTTGGCCCGTGGATCTTATGCGCGTTTATGGAGACCAGGTCCAGGCATTGCTTCTTCACGTCCAGCTCTTCCTTGGTGAACGACTGACACGCATCCGTGTGCAGGAGGACGCCTTTTTCTCTAGTTATCTTTCCTATCTCTCCGATATCCTGCACTGTCCCTACCTCGTTGTTGGCGTGTCCTATCGACACGAGTATGGTATCCTCCCGTAAGGCTCCCGCAACGTCTCCCGGGTCCACCAGCCCGTATTCGTCGACGTCCAGATAAGTGACCGAGAAGCCCTGGTTTACAAGCTCGCGGCAGGGCGCAAGGATCGATGCGTGCTCTATCTTCGAGGTAATTATGTGGCCCTTCCCCTTCCTTGCCGCGATCCCTTTCAGAGCGAGATTGTTGGACTCGGTGCCGCCGGAAGTGAATATGATTTCTTCGGCGCCGGAGTTCATCCTTTTCGCAATCCTCTCCCTGCTTTCTTCCAGGGCGTCCTTGGCCTCCTGACCGAAAGAGTGTAACGAGGACGCGTTCCCGTACCTTTCCGAGAAATAGGGCAGCATCGCCTCAAAGACCTCTTTCGCAACCGGCGTGGTGGCCGCGTGATCCAGGTAAATCCTCTTATTATCCATGTCGGGTTAACAGTGTTAATATATAGTTAACGATTGTTAATAAATCAGAATGTTACGACCTTTGCCGAAAACCCCATGTTATTTGAACTCAAAGGTAAATAACTTAGATTAAGAACGAAAATGATGCCCGCAGAACTGATCAAAGCATTCGAACTGATAACGCCTATACCCTACGCCGTCATAACATCGCTCGACGCAAAAGGAAAGCCCAATGCCATGGGGGCCTCATGGGTCACCCGGACATCGATAGAACCGGTACTCATGCTTGTATCCATCGACCACAGCCGGTACACCCACGAAGGGATCGAAAAGAACAAGGAATACGTCATAAACTACCTCACGCCTGAGCAGACAAAGGCCGGATGGATCTGCGGCTCGGAATCCGGCAGGAACGGGAACAAGATAAAAAAGGCAGGTCTAGAACTCATACCTTCTACGACGATAAAGACCCCGACGATCAAAGACGCACAGGTAGCCCTCGAATGCAAAGTGGTGAGCACGCACGAAACAGGCGACCACACCCTTTTCATAGGCGAGGTTGTGGCAGCGACGATAAATCCTCAAAAGACAAAGCACCTGTATTACACTTCGGACAACAGGCTGATAGGCATGGACGAAAAAGGCGATTAATACGACTTATTCTCCTTGATTATCCGGATAAAATCCCTGACTTCTTTTTCCACGTCGCCGGAGCAGACGACTGCCGAGATAGCGCAGACGGCATCGGCCCCGGCCCTGACGACATCGGGCGCGTTATCCTTGTTTATGCCGCCGATGGCGACGACCGGGACTTTGACTTTTTTCCTGATATCCGAAACCATGGAAGTACCGCACGACCTGCCGGCATCGGCCTTTGTTCCGGTCGGATAAACCGGGCTTACTCCCACATAATCTGCGCCGTTGCTTTCGGCGAGGCATGCTTGTTTAACATCGTGCACCGTTATCCCTACTATCGCGTCGTCGCCCAATATCTTTCTCGCAGTCTTCAGGTCCATGTCGTCCAGGCCGAGATGCACGCCGTCCGCGCCGGAAGCAAACGCGACGTCGACCCGGTCGTTCACCAGAAATATGACGCCTACGCCGCACAGCTCTTTTATCTTCGACGCCTCCTCGATCATTTTGCGCGTCCCCTTAGTTTTCTCGCGGTACTGGACTATACGGCAACCGCCCCTGATAGCGG
>CAIYYO010000203.1 GCA_903930485.1 Methanobacteriota archaeon | reverse complement strand
GAAGAAGATGGGACACCTGCTGGAGAACGTTTAGCCGTAAATCTCGGCAGCCTTGCTATTCCGCGTTTGCTTTGAGCCTTTCGAGCAAGTCTTTCTTTTTGATCCGGCCATGGAGGGTGGTGCCGTCTCTGAATTCGAAGACCGGGATGTCGAACCGGTAGAGCTCGTAGAGGTCTTCGCTGGACGCAATGTCGATTTTCTCGATGTTCAGAACGTACTTTTCCGCAAGACCGTTAAGCATTTCCTATCCAGGGTATCGCAAAACCAGCACCCATTCTTTTAATAAAATATCAGCTTAACCATTGTCCTTTTCTTGTAATATAACACAGGATGTTGGGCCTGTCCCTGTGCCTTTTACTTCCTTAATATTGGAACCTGAATCCTTAAATATATATACTCATAATAAATGTTGACTCAGAGGGATAACTGATGCGTCGCCAGAATATTAAGCAATTGACGTTAAGCGCATGGTCCGTTACGGTTTTTGCGATCCTGCTGATCGTCATATTTTTATCCTGGATGAGCTATCGTTTTCTCCAACCCTTCCCACCAAAAACCCTGATTCTCGCCACTGGCATGGAGGGTGGATCATATGCCTCCTACGGTGAGCTTTATCGCCAGGTACTAGCCCGCGACGGCATTCACGTTGTACTGCGTCCGACCACAGGGGCCGTTGAGAACCTGAGGCTCCTCAAGGATAGATCCCAATCGGTTGAGGCGGGATTCGTTCAGGGCACCGTCGGAAATATTGAGGAATCGTCAAATCTCGTATCTCTCGGCGGTCTGGCTTACACACCATTATGGATCCTTTATAGAGGAAAGGATACTTTTGACGATCTGAGGCAATTGCAGGGGAAGCGGATCGCGATAGGCCCGGAAGGGAGCGGCGTCAGAAAATTCTCCCTCGACTTGCTGAAGGTCGCCGGCGTGACCGGTCCTCCAACCAACTTCCTTGATCTCCCCTATGCCGAGGCCACACAGGCGCTCCATAGAGGCACGGTGGATGCGATCATGGTCTTCAGTGCGCCGGACAACCAATTGATCCTCGAATTGCTTAACGCCAAGGATATCAAGTTGCTGAGCATAAGCCAGGCCGAAGCCTATGCCCGCCGCTTCACCGACCTTTCGCATGTTGTGCTGCCAAGGGGTGTTATCGATCCGGCAAGATGGTATCCCCCTTCCGACGTGCACCTTTTGTCTCCGACTACAAATCTTATCGTCCGCAAGGACATCCATCCGGCCCTGGTTTATCTGCTGTTGAAGGCCTCAGTCGAAATTCACAGCGGCGCCACCTGGGTCAGTAAAGCTGGGGAATTCCCCACTCTCACACGGCAGGATGACCCGATCAGCGATCAGGCGCAGCGGTTTTACAAATCAGGAGGGTCCTGGCTCTATGCCTATATGCCGTTTTGGGCTGCAACGTTCATTGAGCGCCTGACCCTTATACTTGTTCCTCTGGGGATGCTTATTGTGCCCTTAATCGGACTTGCGCCATGGCTCTATACCTGGCGAAACCGATCAAAGTATTATCCCTGGTATCGTCAACTCAGGAAACTCGAGAAGGATATCCAGGAGAATCGGCCAACTGAAAATATCGAAGCATATGAAGCCCGGCTTGATCGCATCGAAGACGCTGTCAGCTGTATTAATACATCAGTTGCCTTTTATGACGAGCTGTTCATATTGAAAGAGCACATCAGGGTTGTTCGTCTGAAGCTCGATTCTTTAGTCGGCCCGTCGCTCGGGAAATCCGATGAATCAGACTCTGAAAAGCTTAGTGGCCGCGGCTAATGTTTTGATAAATATATTCAGAAATGGACGGACCTATTTTAATTGAAATCTGCTACTGAGTCCTCAGTCTAGACGGGACAAGCAGCGAGGATAAACGTATTCGTGTTACAGGTATTCTTTTTGCCGATCACTTATAAAGAACCATTCCTTTTATCTCGCTTTGCTGTGCTAGGTGAGACTGCAAAGTATTTCCCAGACAAAATAAAGATCCACTACAAGGGTTCGACGGCAAATGCAGTTTAACGCGCCTGAGAGGATTCGAACCTCCGGCCCTCAGCTCCGGAGGCTGATGCTCTAATCCACTGAGCTACAGGCGCGGCACGGATATTCTACCATATCGTACCGTTTAATCCAAAAAAGATTGCTGTCGTTACGCTATCGATAGTCTTCCCCTCTTGCGCTGAATCAAACCCTCCTT
>CAIYYO010000202.1 GCA_903930485.1 Methanobacteriota archaeon | reverse complement strand
GGCTTTGAGACGATCTTTTTTGTTTTCTATGTCGCTTTTTAGAAGCTCTGCTTTGTATTCCTTGACTTGCTTGAGAGATACGTTCAACTGCAATCCTTTTCCGTCCACCTTCTTGCGAAGGCCTTCATAAAAGGGGTAAATCTTCATGTATGGTAGCCTTATCTTCGGATAGAGCGGGATTATAAACTTTCTGAGGAGGACCTTATCGTATCCCATTTTAAGCCATTCGTTCTCCCATGACTCAAAGTTGTCTTTCGATTTCACTCTGCTGAATGGGCCTATCTGGTCGTCATGAACATATAATTCCTTGACATCGCCGCTCTTATCGTACCTGTAGCCGCTTATCACGGCTGCGTGACAACCTGATTTGTTTTTGCCGGTCATTTCTAGGACGGCTATAATCGGCAGCGACGAGTCAACGTATGTCTTTACGGTATCCTTCACTATACTTTTGTTTTCCTTTATCTTGTTTTCTATGTCGATGGATTCGATATCCAGGTTGATCGATCTTATGTAGCTTACTATTTGCCATAGCGTAAGGCCGTCTGAGGGGAAAACCCTTCCTATGGATGGGGGCGACGCCATGTTCTGCTGAAAGGATATCTCCGTTATTTCGGAAGGCGAATGCCGGGGCGTCTTGAAGGAGCGGCATAATGGGTGTATTGCTGACCATAGTGCGATTGTGGCGCAGGCGCTTACGCCGTTGTCCTGCGCCTGAAAAGGCATCGAATCGACGTGTAAATCGATTCCATAGAGCGATGCTCGGTATTCCTCTTTGATAAATTTTCTTCTGTCGGAGCCATCGGTTTCTTCATACGTTTTGAGTATGGTTTTACCGATAAGCGGCTTGCGCCCTTTGCCGTCTTTTACTGGTTTAACTACGATGTATCCAAGGTAGTCTGATTGAATCCTATTAATCCCCTGGCTGTCTAAGCAATCGATTAAATCGCCTTTTGGACACGCTCCTGCGAAGAAGTGCAGACGCGTAGTGTATCGCTCAAATCGTTCGTGTGACCTTGCATAGAATCGGCAGTAATCGGTCAGATAGTCTTTATCGACGTACTCTTCTTCAACGACATATTTACTGGCGCCTATTTCTTTTAAGTAA
This sequence comes from Methanobacteriota archaeon, assembly GCA_903930485.1. Lineage (GTDB taxonomy): Archaea > Altiarchaeota > Altiarchaeia > IMC4 > QMZM01 > CAIYYO01. Next base: position 2,620 of record CAIYYO010000202.1, on the reverse strand, counting down.
CTTGCCAGGTACTTGGCTTGCTTGCTCCCGCCCAGTTTAGAAGTGACACTACTGGCATTGAAGGGATTGACTTGCATAATCAGATGGTGAATTTTTTCAGCAGGTCTTTATCGGTCAAGGAACTGGCTTCTTTGTAGAATTTGTCAGCCTTGTCTATCATGTCTGCATCTTTATGGATTTCGGATACTCTTTGCAAAAAATTTTCTGCAATTTTTTGCTTATCCTTGGTTTCCATCATGCGTAAACTGTTATACTTTAAAAAAATGCAATTTATTATTAGATTTACATATAAATATAGGCTGTTTTATCGTGTTTTCATGTATAACCCTTCGAATACGTTATTTTTCGGTAGCATCAGCGGAATATTATCCTGTTGCATTTGTCGACGATCGCCTTCAATTCCGTTATCTGGAAGGAATCCAGCGGCGCCTCGTTGGAAAGCGGCGGGCTGGCCAAATCCCTGATCTCGACGTGTTTTCTTTCTGAAAAGACTTTCTTGAAGAGTTCCAGGAATTCAAGCTGCTTCGAATTATAGTGGTTGCTTTCTATGATGTATTTCTCGAATTCCCGTTCGATCATTTCCCTGGGATCGTATTCCTGCGTTAGCCCGATCAGCCTTCGGAGGAATGCGATGTAGTCGATTTTCTGGTGGCGTTGGACGTTCTCTATGGTTATCTCGGGCTTGAGCGCCGTTAGCTGCGCCTCAAGTTCCATGAGTTCGGGAGAGGTTACGCCGGTCCCGTCCCTTATTTTCCTGATGAGCCGGTTCTTCTTTATGAACTCCTTGAGTTTTTCGTCCGATAAGATCTCCTTTTCGAATTCCCTTACGTCGAGGACGAGATCCGGCGCGTCTATCTTTATGAGTTTCCTCGGGTTCTGCTGATAGTACTTCATCAGCGGCGCAAGCTCCTTTATTATGTATTCCACGTCCGCGAACGTCAGGCCCTCCCAGAAGCCGTCCTGCATCGCCTTAAGGATTTCTTTTCTTTTTTCCCGTATTTCGGACAGGCTGTCCTTTTGGAGCACGTTTTCCAGCATGCTCTGGACGTATTGTCGCGTGTCATCTATCTTGTCGAGTTTATTCTCCAATATAAATGCAAAGAGCTTTTCGGTGTTCAGGGTGAATGACGAGACGTTGGGATTCGTTCCGGGAAGTAAAAGCATCAGCGGTGCGACCTCCTTGCGCAATTCCTTTACGTAGTCCTCCAGATTGAACTGGTTTTTCTTGAGTTTTTTCAGGAGCGGCAGCCTTTCCCGCACGATGAACGAGTCCTCGTCAAGCGCTTTTATGGCGCTCATCAGCTTCTCGGTGATGATCTTCTTCTGATCGGAATCCAGAGTCTTTTCCAGCAGGTTCGCGCGGTTCAGGAATATCGCCGTGTTCACTCCCTGTCCGTGGGGAGATTCCTTTGTCGGCTTGATCTTATGATACTCAAGGTTCGAGTGGCCTCCGATCTTGTAGTCCAGTATGAGGAAGTCCTTTTTGTCTCTTTCGTGCAACCACTCCTTATGCTTGCATGCTGCAAGATTTCTCGTTCCCCTTCCTACCATCTGCCAGAATCTGACATAGGAATAGACCGGTTTAACGAATACGAGGTTGCAGACTTCTGGTATGTCTACTCCGGTATCCAGCATTCCTACTGACAAAGCAATCCTCGGCTCGGAATCCAGCTTGAACCTGCGGACTTCGTCCTCTGCTCTGTAGTATTCCGAAGTTATCACCTGTACGTTGCTTGAGAGGTGTGGAAACAGCCGGTCGAAGACTTTCTTCACGCAGTTTGCGTGTTCCTGGCCTGCACAGAAGAAAATCGTTTTGCAGGGCAGGCCTTCGTCGGACTTGTAGCACCTGTTCATGTATTCGGTGATTATGAGTTCGTTGGTTTTGTCGTCCATGAAAACCTTTCCGAACTGAGGTCCCGATACCTTGAAGCCGTCCGGGTTTTCTTCCTGCACCCGTAATTGGTCTTTCAAGTCCGCAGTAAGGGTCGCTCCGTCAATCCCCAGAGACAGGTTTTGCGTGTCTATTGTGTATGCCCTGTAATCTACGAGTGCCCCGTCCAGGATCGCTTCCTCATAAGAGTATTCCACTGTCGGCCTGCCGGTTGCACAATTGAAGAGTTTGAAGGTGTCTCTCCATTCTTGCGTGCTTTGGGATACGGGCGTCGCAGTCAGGCCTATTTTTATGGCGTCAAAGTACTTGAATATCAGGTTGTTCTTGTCGTAAATGGACCTATGGGCTTCGTCGAATATGATCAGGTCAAAGAATCCGGAAGAAAATTTCCTGTAGAATTCCGGCGTTCCCGCCATCAGGGTCTGTACGGTGGAGACATAGAGCCTGGAATCCGTGGAAAAACCGTCTCTTAAGTCGCATACCGGCTCGGAGAAAAATCTTTTGAATCCGTCGGTTTCGGCTTGATTTGCAAGAGCGGTTCGGTCCACAACGAAAAGAACATTTCTTATCCAGTTGGCGTTTATAAGAACCTTGATGAGAGCCATGGCGACCCTGGTCTTTCCGGTTCCGGTTGCCATCTGAATCAGCGCGGTCCTATGCCCTTTGGAGAAATGCTCGCAGAGTTCCTTTACGATCCTTCGGCTTCTAAGCCGGTCGACAACGCCTTTG
>CAIYYO010000201.1 GCA_903930485.1 Methanobacteriota archaeon | reverse complement strand
TACAGCGAATTCAAGGTCTCATACGCTATCGCAATAGGACAGCTAAGCCACATAGCCTTGATCGGCCACAACAACTGCGGCATGGTCAACCTCCACGAACGCAAAGACGCCTTCATAAAAGGCCTCGTCGAGATCGCGGGCTGGGACAGAGGACGCGCGGAAGAACACTTCATGCAATACGCGCCCAAATTCGAGATAGGGAACGAGATAGACTTCCTCCTAAGCGAAGCAAAAAGGCTCAGACTACGCTACCCCAAGATACAGATCGCGCCCATCCTCTACAAAGTGGAAGACAACAAACTATACCTGATAAAAGAATGAGGACATAAGTTCGCATAACATACCCAAAACAGGTTTTATGCGAAGAAACTTCGCATAAAACTGAGTTATGCAAGATTTCAGGGTCGCCCGATGCTAGTTTTAGAAAAATGACGCTTTGCCTGCTTCGCATAAACCATTCAACGACCTTTTGGGAAATTTTCAACACGGAGACGGGGCGACATCCTTCGGACGTCGCATAAGCCAGTTTATACGAAATCCCAAGGGGACTACGCAGGCAAAGACACACATAATGGGCGACCCTGAAACCCTCGCCCTCTGGGGCTCGCCCTCGCTTCGCTCGGGTCGCATAACATGCTTTTTACGGTTCGCTCCCTTCGGTCGCTCAGCCCAAATTCCTCGCTTCTCTCGGAACTTCGTAAAAAGCTGGTCGTTAAGCGCAATTCAAAAAATATTTTTCTTGAGGTAAAATGAGGATATACTTTCAAAGGGGATAAATTTTTTGATTTTTTCTTTATCTTAATGAGGGGGATAATAATGTGTTTTCCTCCGCTTCAGTACAGAATACGAAAGATTTATAACTTCCAAATCTCTACCTCTATTATAAGATATATAAAATGAAAATGTCAAAACCAAAAGATGTTGATGCTTACATTGCCGAACAGGCAGAAGAAGCCCGCCCAATACTCGAAGAACTGCGGGAAATCATAAAATCAACGATTCCGCAGGTAGAAGAAGAAATTCTCTGGGATTATCCATTTTATAAATATCACGGCATTCTTGCTGGAATTACCGCATATAAGAAGCATGTTAGCTTTCAAATTGCGGACTCGCTTCAAAGTGTAGATCGAAAAACGCTTGGAGAAAAAGGCTACACCCTCGGGGAAAAGAGAATACAAATCAAGTTCGACCAAAAGGTACCGACCACAACGATAAAACAAATTCTAAAAGCCCAAGCAAAGATAAATGAAGCCAAAGAGCGATAAAATAAACGGTCTCTCAGTTCAAATTTGCTTAGCAAACTTCTGTTATCCGCAAACTTTACACCCATTCCTTTAGGATCGCGGGCTTGAGCCGGTAAGGTTATTTAAATCCCCTGAAAACCAAATAATTCGTACGAAATAAGGATTGAATGCACTGAAAAATGGTCAAACCGATGCTTAGGACAAGGGCGAGGAAGAGGGTGAAGAAGAGGGTCCCTGGAGGATCAACCGTTACTCATTACAAGGAAGCGAAGTCTGCGCGCAAGAAGTGCGCCAGGTGCGGGACCCAGCTTTCAGGGGTCGAGAACGAAGTGTGCTGTGTCTTGAGGAATATGTCTAAGAGCGAGAAGGTCCCTTCCAGGCCTTACGCAGGCGTCTTGTGCCCGGACTGCGTCGAGAGGCTTGTAAGGTATACGACGCGTTTCGAAGTCAAAAACAAGTATCCTGAATACGCGGAGATGAGCCTGCAAAGAGACCTCACAATCGAGAGGTATCTGCCTAAGGACTGGTTCGCGTCGTTAAGCAAAAAATAAAACCTTATGTCAAGCGTCACCGTCGTAGGAGCATCGGGCTACCTGGGCAGCGAGCTTTTAAGGATCCTGGTGAACCATCCCAAAGTAGACAAGATCGTCGCAGTTTCCAGAACGTATGCCGGAAAGCCTGTTTCTTCGCTGCACAAGAATCTTTTAGGAGTTTTAGATCAGGAATTCGTGGACCTAGACCTTGACGGAATAGATACAGACGTCGCTTTCTTTGCCGCGCCTCCGGGCGACTGGTTCGCAGAGCTTCCTGGCGTGCTTGACAGGGGAGTTAAGGCGATAACTTTGGGCGGGAAATTCCGGATAAAGGATGCCACGGTCGACAAGGAGGTATACGGAGGCTATGAGAACAGCGCGTTATTGAGCGAGAGGGTCTACGGTCTTCCGGAGATTTACCGTAAAGAGATAAAGAAGGCCCGTCTGGTAACTAATCCGGGATGCTATGCCACCTCCGTAATCCTTGGGATAAAGCCACTGGTCGATTACAAAAACTCGTTAGACCTGCAGAAGATCGCCATAACCTCGATCTCCGGGACGAGCGGCGCCGGAGCCACTCCGACGCAGGATATGCATCACTCTGAGGTTTCAGGCAACGTGCGGCCCTATAAAACAACATTCCACAGGCATACCCCTGAAATAGAATCCATACTCAACGAATCGTTCGAAAAATTAAAGATCTCGTTCGTCCCGGTCGTGGCCGACCTGAAAAGGGGGATGGTCAGCAGCATAACACTCTACTCGCGAGGTATCGACGCAGATCTCGGCAGGCACTATAGGAACCACTATAAGGGCGAGCCTTTCGTAAGGATAACTTCTGACGTGCCGGAGATGACGAACGTTGTCGGGAGCAATTACTGCGACATAAACGCCGCATACGATCCGAAGATCAAGAGAATCCTCGTCATAAGCTCGTTAGACAACCTCCTCAAAGGCGGGTCCGGGCAGGCTGTGCAGAACATGAATGTAATGATGGGCTTTAACGAGAAAGAAGGCCTGCACCTCTTAGGGGGGCATCCATAAAAATAATTCAGTCAAAAAAAAGGAGGTAAACAAAAATGCCGGTTATTAATTTCAGGATAAGCAAGATAAATGCCGAGAAGAATGAAATGGAGTCGAGGGATATCGAGAACGTCGACGTGAGCTCGAACTTCTCCATCACGAACATGGGTAAAAAGAAGGACAAGGATGTCGGCGAATATCTCAGGGTTAATTTCAATTTCTCTGTTTCGTACGCGCCGAACCTGGGGGAGATAAAGATGGACGGCTTCCTCTGGTACTCGGACAAGAACATCGACAAGATCGCGGTAGAAAAGGACGGCAAGATCGAGGTTAAGCCCGAGGTCGTTGAAGAGTTGTCTACGGCGATACTCCGGGATTCCTTGATCGAGGCTATCGACGTTTCAAGGAAGCTGCGGCTGCCGGTTCCGGTGAAGCTGCCAAAGGTGACCGTCAAGTCGAAGAAGGAGCTGGTCTTCCCGAAAATCCCTTAGACGTGTCAGGTGTCGCATAATACTTCTGCGACGAAGTAGTCGTTTTCTTTCTTTACCGAGAGGTCGTGGTAGGTCACGGCCTTTACGTCTGCGAGCATTACGTGGCGGGCTGGGTCGACTGGTTCTCCGGAGACCTTTGCCGTGAGGACGTATCCTTCTTTTTCGTGCCTGACGGATGCATGGAATCCGGAGTAGACGAAGTTTTCTGTCTCGAAGATGTAGAGCAGCTCGGATAAGAAATCATGTAGAAGGTTTTCGGCAGAAGGCGCACTCAATTCGATGGATGTTTCCTCTTTTTCCTCAACCGTAGACAGGTCGAGGATGTAAGAAAACATGGCCTTTGCGGCGTTGGCAAAGCATTCGCCGAGGGTGCGGCCGTAGGACCTGAAACGAAGGTCGGCAGTATGCTCCAGATACTCATACGTCTTCGAAGGCATGCTGCTTGCAGATTCAGATGTTCTTGTCCAGGACTTCGAGTATCTCGGTCTTCACCAGGGTCTTTCCTCCGGTGGACGACGCGAGGACTTTTTCGCAGACTATGCATTTGATCTCGCTTGCGGCGCATCCGAATATCACCTGCTCGTTCCCGCAGTCGTTGCATTTAACCTTCAGGAACCTGCTCCTGGTTTTGGCGTTCTTTGACATTTTTGATAAACGGATGTGTTTAAGATTTGATTTCGACGGCTTTCTTGGTCCTGGCACGCAGACTCCTCTGGTGCCTTTTCTTGCATACCTTGCATTTCAGCAGGAAAACGGGTCTTTTCCCCACTTTGTAGACCTGCTTTTTGGGCGTCCTCGGAATGCTTCCGTAGCCTCTCTTGACTTCCTCGAACTTGCGCCTGCCCCGGTTCATGGTCCTCTCCTTGCCCTTTCGGGAGAGACGGACCTCGTGCTCCTGATGCTGCTTGCAAAAAGGGCAGTTGGTTCTTATGGTCTCGGGAAATTTCATTTTTCTTTGAATCGGAAAAAGATAGAATATAACTAATCACATTTTGCTAATAAAAGTCAGCTTACGACCCTATCACCTTAGATACCTTGTCCAGGTCTACCCTGTCGTCCGAAACCTCTTCCTTGGCAAGCTTGAAAATGTCGATCCCCAGGAACAGCGAAGCTATCACGCCCAGCACCGAAGGGAATATGTAGAATATCACCCGGTCTATGAGAGCCACTGTCGTGGCTTCCGCGGCCGATACCGAGGGCACTAGTATGACGAATAATGCGATGCTGGTGCCTTCCCATACCCCGATCGCGCCGGGGAGGATTGGGAAGAACGTAACGACTATGGCAACTGCTTCGACGATGACGAGCGCGGGTATCGGCATGTCTACGCCAACGGCTTTGAATGCGACGTATACGCGCAGCAGCCTCAGGAACCAGCAGGTCATCGAGATAAGGGTTCCGAAAACGAGGATGTTGTTGTCGAGCATGTGCCGTTTCATGGCGTCGTTGAACCGTCCGTATATGTCGTCCATTTCCGACCTGATCTTTGCGACCCGGCCTTTGAGGAATGGAACCCGTGCAGCAAGGCCTGTTGCGGCGGCTATCATCTTCAGCGAGT
>CAIYYO010000200.1 GCA_903930485.1 Methanobacteriota archaeon | reverse complement strand
GTCGATTAAGGCCGAGCATCGGACTGTTTTAATTTATGCGTTCGGCCAGTCTGCTGCGGTACAGGGTATCGTGCAAGTCTTCCCGGTGGTTCCAGGGCTTAACCAGTCCTGAGGCCTCACGCCCCCGGGGAGAATGTTGCCTACAATCATCGATACTATGAAGACTGCTATCATGATTATTATCATACCTATGACCGCGCTGACGATCGTTGTTTTTGCCGCGTTCCTCGCACCCGGATCTTCCGCAGACGTAAGCCATCTCAGACCTGCGATGATAATCACAAGGGATGCCAGAGAGGCTGTTATCAGGAATATCAGGTTCGCGACTTTGCACAGCACGCAGCTAATCTTGGAACCTATTAAAGTAGAAGTGTCGCCACTGGACGATACTGTATCAGCCATAACTCCCTGAACGAATCCGAAGAACATCAGGAACAAGACGCCCCATGCCATTATTTTGGTTTTATTCATTTTTTTACCTCATAGAGTTTTTTTTGCATTTTTTATTATAATATTTTTATAATTATTTATTTCGTCCCTATATAAATACTTGTTTTATCCTCGTTTCCTGAATAATCTCTCCCTGACAAAAAGCCTGAAGCATGTGACAACAAAGAAAACGATCTCTTTCTGCGAAAGCTTGGACTTGCCGCGGGTCCTGTCCCTGAAAACGATGGGCGTCTCTGTCACGCGAAACCCCTTCCTGGAAACGTAGAAAAGAAGCTCTATGAGGAACGAATAACCATTCGACCTGATAGGCTCAAGCTCTATGCGCTCCAAAACGTTCGTTCTATAAGCCCTATAACCGGTCGTCACGTCGTTCTGCCTTAAGCCGAGAAAGTTCTTCGCAAGCATATTCCCCATCCTGCTGGTGACCTTCCTGCCGACACCCCAATTTTCTATGCATCCTCCTTTCACATATCTGGAACCGACTACGGCATCAAAATCCTCAAGGCCCTTGATGAAATGAGGGATCGCCCCGGGGTCGTGGGAGTGATCCGCATCCATCTGGAAAATAACGTCCGAATTCTTGAAGCCAGCCCTGAAGCCTTCTATGTAAGCCGAACCCAGACCAAGCTTCCCTGGCCTTTCGATAAGTGAAACTTCATACGACGCGGCTAACTCCCTTACTGCGGCGGCCGTGCCGTCCGGCGAGTTGTCGTCCACTACGAGAACGCTTCCAGTCAAGGCATTCTCGCGAAAAACCCGGAATATCTCGGGTATCAGTGACGTAATGTTATCCCTTTCGTTGTAGGTCGGGATAACTATCAAAACATTCATGATACTTATTTTCGTTGCAGAACATATTTATATCGATGCAAGACCGAGACCGGAACGCCCTACTGCTGATAATGCTCACGGCGTCGTTCCTGAGATTATGGAACATCGGGACCGTGCCCCACTGGGACTATGACGAGGGGACGATCATGAACATCTCCCAAAACCTCCTGCACGGAAAATTCCTGCTGTTCAACCTGACGTATCCGTTCATTCCGCACCCCCCTCTCTTTTATATGCTGACTGCAGCCATTATGGCGGTCTTCGGTAACGACCTCACAATCCTTAGGATCCTTGCGGCTTCCTGCAGCATCGCTTCCGTATATGCGCTTTTCGAGCTGGGGCGGGAGGTCTATAATGTCCGGTTCGGGCTCATAACGTCGGCTGTCTACGCCATTTAC